>NZ_JBSFNN010000001.1:0-203976 GCF_053587115.1 Streptomyces sp. NPDC003697 | reverse complement strand
CTATTCCGATATGTGAGCTTGGGTGGGGGTACCCCCTGCTCGAGCGGAGCCGAGAGCTTGGGGGAGCGTGCCGGGTGTCGCGACAGGCGACGTCGCCTGTCGCGGCACTCGTGCCTGCCGTGCACCGGCGCCCGTTGCGGCACGGGCCCCGGCCGGGCGGCGCCCGACGGACGGCCTCACCGCACCGCCCGAAGCCCGAGGTCGCCCACGACGGCTTCCGGGTGCCGGGCCGGGCGAGGACCCGCACCGGACGCCGCGTGGCCGTTTGCCGGACGCGCGCGGCCACTCGCCGGGCGACGAGGCCGCTGGTGCGGCCCGGCGCGGAAGGCCGCTGGGCGGGCACCGGCGCCTCAGGGCCTCCGGTACGGGCGCGGTACAGGCCCGCCGCGGGGTCCGTGCGGGGCGGCGGTCACGGTGACGCCGGTGCGCCGGGGTGTCAGCCCGTGCAGGTGAGCCACCGGTGCAGCGCCCGGTGCACGCTGTCGGGCAGCGCGCTCAGCTGTTCGATCGCCTCCCGGTCTCCCGGCAGCGGGGCGATGCCGGCGGCGGTGAGCGCCGCGTGCAGGTCAAGGCGGCGCAGGTCGTAGGGGTCGATGGAACACCTGATGCGCTGCGCCGGGTCGGGCGGCGGCAGCAGGAAGTCGTCGTGGGTCTCGCGGTCCCAGGCGGAGGCGTCCGGCAGGGTCGTCATGGTCTGCATCGGTTCATCCGTTCTGTCGCGTCGTGCCGTCCTGGTCGGAAAGGAGGCGGGCCGCCGGTACCGCGGTTGCACGGGCGCCGGTGAATCACCCGGTGGATGCAACCGTCGTCTCGTCACACCGGACCGCGGCGGCCGTGTACCGGAGCGGGCCGGTCTTGGAGCGACCGTTCGCGCTGAGTAGTCTCCGAGGCATGCGGATCTCCGTCTCCTCGGACATGGACGAAGCCGTGGCCCGCTCGCTGGTCGCCCGGCTGCGCGAGCGCGGACATGACGTGGTCACGCACGGCGCGCTGCGCCCCGGCGACGACCCGCAGTGGGCGGTGTGCTCCGCGGCCGCGGCCCGCGACGTCGCCGGGGGGACCAGCGACCAGGCCGTCGTGTGCTGCTGGACCGGCACGGGCGCCTCCATCGCGGCCAACAAGGTGCCGGGTGTCCGGGCGGCCCTGTGCACCGACGCCGCCACGGCGGACGGCGCACGCCGCTGGAACGACGCCAACGTGCTGGCGCTGAGCCTGCGTCTGACGTCCGAGCCGCTGCTCGGGGAGATCCTCGACGCCTGGTTCGCCGCCGCGCCCAGCGAGGACCCCGAGGACGTGGACAACGTCGCCCGCGTCGGCCGGCTCGACCTCGACCGGACCGGCCGGGTCTAGGACGTCCGTCCGCCCTTTGCCGCCGCGGCCGGGGCACCGCACCCCGTCGCCCACCGCCGTGTCGCCCGACGGGCACTTCCGCCCGCCCGACGGGGGCGGCTGTACGCGGCGGCCCCCGCCGCCGGACCCGCGACGGCAGCGGTGAGCGGCAGGGCCGCGCCCGGTCGACGCACTCGGATGCCCCGGGGCAGTGGCTACGCCCGGTCGGCGCCCCGAGCGTGGACCAGGTGGGACAGCGCGTCGTCTCGGAAGAGCGCCCGCCCGGCGGCGATCCGCCGGTCGCGCTCCGGGCCGGGTTCCGTGAGCCGGGACAGCGACCGCAGCAGGCCGGACGCGTCCGCCGCCCGGTCCGACACGCCGAGGGCGGCCATGCGGTCGACCCCCTCCGCCCCATGCCCGGGCAGCGGCCGGTGACCGATCACCGGGACCCCGGCGGCGAGGGCCTGCACGGCGGTCTGCCCGGCCGCGTTGTCCACCAGGGCCGCACAGGCGTGCAGCAGGTCCGGCATGCCGGTGACCCAGCCCGGTGTGAGGACGCCCGGGAGACCGGACACGGCACGCCGCAGCCGTTCGTTGCGTCCGCACAGCACGACGGGCAGGAAGCCGTTCCCGGCAAGCAGCCGCGCGGTGCCGGCCAGGTGCGACCCGGCTCCCCACGCCCCCGCGGACAGCAGCACCGCCGGGCGCCCGGGGGCGAACCGCTCGAACCGCCGCCGCCACCCCGCAGCCCCCGGTCCCTCGGTTAAGAAGCCCGGAGCCACGACCGGGCCCGTCGTCCGGGCCGGCCGGCCGATGCCCCGCCGCACCTGCGCGGCCGCCTCGTCCGTGACGCACAGATGCAGGTCGTTGCCCGGGTGGAGCCACTGCCGGTGCACGGCGAAGTCCACGACGACGACAACCGCGGGCACCCGCAGCACGCCCTGCGCCCGGAGGTGGCCGGTGAGCTGGGCGGCCAGATGGAAGACCGGAACGACCACGTCGGCCCCCGTCTCGCGCACCCGGCGCATGAACGGGTCCGCCGCGAGCCGCGCCAGCGGAGTGCCGCTCGGGCGGGGGTGGGGGCCCGGCCGCAGGAAGTACGCGTAGATCCCGGCGTACACCCAGGGGAAGCGGCGCACCGACGCCTGGTAGAAGCCGCGCAGTCCGGATCCGACGCCGCGGGGCAGGAGCGTGAGGACGTCGACGACGTGCGCCTCCCTTCCGGCGGCCCGGGCGCGGCGGACCAGCTCGGCGGCGACCGTGTCGTGACCGGAGCCCATGCTGGCGCTGACGACGAGCAGCCGTTCGGCCCCGCCGTAGGGGGTCCGGGCGGGCCGGGCGGGCGCGTGTTCGGTCATGGGTCCCCGAGGGCGGCAGCGGAGGCGCCGCCGCCGTTTCCCGGGCGGCACCGGGGGGTGGGTAACCGCTCCGCACCGCGGTCAAACGGGCCCGCCGGTGCCGCCACCCGTGCGGCGCACGGCACGCCGGCCACCAGCATCCCGGCCGGACGAGCCGCCGCCACGGACCCCGGGCCCGCGCGGCCGCGCCGGGGGTGAGCGCGGCACCCTCGGGTCCGGGGCGGTACCTCGGGGGAGTGCGCGTCCGGGGCGGTGCTTCCGGGGTGGTGTCCGTCCGGTGCAATCGCGTCCCGGCCGGTGCCCCGGGGCGGCGCGCGCCCGTGCCCGGCACCCACCGCATCCGCGTCCCGGTCGGTGGCTCCGGGGGCGGCGTGCCCCGGGAGCCACCCGCGTCCCGGCCGGCGGGCACCGCCTCGTACGCTCGGCGCCATGTCCCCGCACGTCCTGGTCCTCGGCGGCACCACCGAGGCACGTGAGCTGGCCGCCGAGCTCGCGGCACGTCCCGGCTGGCAGGTGACCACCTCGCTGGCGGGCCGCGTGGCCCGCCCCGGCGCGACGGCGGGGGAGGTCCGCGTCGGCGGCTTCGGCGGCGCGGAGGGCCTGGCGGCGTGGCTGCGCGCGCACCACGTGGACGCCGTAGTCGACGCCACCCATCCCTTCGCCGCGTCGATCACACGGAACGCGGGGCGGGCGGCCGCCCTGACCGGAGTCCGCCTGGTCGTCCTGCGTCGCCCCGGCTGGCGGCCCGGCCCCGGGGACCGCTGGCACCCGGTCGCCTCGCTGGACGCGGCCGCGGAGGCACTGCCCTCCCTCGGACGCCGGGTGTTCCTGACGACGGGGCGGATGGGCCTCGCGGCGTTCGCCCACCTGACCGGGCTGCACTTCGTCGTCCGGTCCGTGGAGCCGCCCGAGCCGCCGATGCCGCCGGACACGCACGTCGTCCTGGCCCGCGGACCGTTCACCGTCCAGGACGAGACGGCGCTGCTCCGCGCGCACCGCGTCGACGTGCTGGTGACCAAGGACAGCGGGGGAGAGGCGACGGCGGCGAAACTCACGGCGGCACGGAACCTGGGCCTGCCGGTCGTGGTCGTACGGCGCCCGCCGCTGCCGGACGGCGTGACCGCGGTCCCCGGCGTGGCCGGCGCGCTGGCCGCCCTGCACGGGCCGGGGCCGGGCCTGCCGGAGCCGGACGGGCGGTGAGGTGGCCCCGCCACGAGCGGCCCGGTCCGGCAGACGGGAGGGGAGGCGCGGCGGTCTGGCCCGATGCCGGATTCCGTCGACCTGCCGACGCGAGGTTCCGCGCCGTACGACCGCACCCCGCGACCGGCAGCAACGCCTCGACCACCGCCCGCGCCTCGTCCGTCGGATCGTGCCGCCCAGCCACGTCACCCACGGGCCCGCAGCATGCGGACCCCCGGGTCACGAGCCACTGCCGAACCAGGCCCCAGCCGTGGCGGGTGGTCTTCGATCAGACGGTCGGGTCGGCCATGATCTCCCGGACCTCCTGCGCGCAGCGGCACGCGGCGGCGATCTTGGAAGCCCACTCCAGCGCGTCCTCGCGTGAGGGCACATCGATGATCGAGAACCCGCCGAGGACGGCCTTGGTCTCCGGGTACGGGCCGTCGGTGACGCTCCCGTCGGTGGCCACGACGCTCGCCCGCTGGCTCTCCAGTCCACCGCCGAAGACCCATACGCCGGCCTCCTGAGCCTCCCGCACCACCGCCTGCGAGGCCTTGGCCACCTCGGGCAACTCCTGCTCGGGGAAGGTCATCGCGCCGTCGTCGAACGAGATCAGGTACCGCGTCACCGATGGCTCCCTTGTCCGGTGGCCCCCTTCGGCCGCCCTCACCCTACGACGGACGGCGCCCTCCGGGATCGACGCTCCTCCCGGCTCTCGAAACAGGTTCACCGCTCCCGGTCCGCTGGTCGCCCTTCGGCTGGGCCGGCTTCCGGCGCAGCAGGTATGTGTCCATGATCCAGCCCTTGCGCTCGCGGGCCTCCGCCCTCAGGCGCTCGATCCGCGGGGCCGCCTCGGCGATCGGGCCGGAGACGAGGATCTCGTCCGGGGTGCCGATGTAGGCGCCCCAGTAGATGTCGACGTCCTCGTCGGCGTACCGCCGGAACGCCTGGTGGGCGTCGAGCATCACCACCACGTCGTCCACGGCTTCCGGGAACCCCTCCGCGAGCCGCCGGCCGGTGGTGATCTGCACGGGCCGCGCGACCCGGTTGAGGCCCGTGCGGTGCCGGGCGACCAGCGCGGACACGCTGCTGATGCCGGGCACGACGTCGTAGTCGAAGGAGACCGTGCCCCGCTCCAGCACCTCCGCCAGGATGCCGAGCGTGCTGTCGTACAGCGAGGGGTCGCCCCAGACGAGGAACGCGCCGGTCTCGTCCCCGCCCAGCTCCTCGGCGATCAGCCGCTCGTAGATGTCGGCGCGGGCGGTGCGCCAGTCCTCGACGGCGGGGGAGTAGGCGGCGCCGCCCGCGGACCGGTCCCGGTCGGGGTCGCGGGCCTCCACCAGGCGGTACGTGCCCTCCGGCACATGTGTGCGCAGCATGTCCCGGCGCAGCCGGACCAGGTCCGACTTCGCCTCGCCCTTGTCGAGGACGAAGAACACGTCCGTGTCGCGCAGCGCCCTGACGGCCTGCAGCGTCAGCTGCTCCGGGTCGCCCGCGCCGATACCGATGACATGAATCTTTCGCACGCCCCGAGTCTGCCGTACGCCTTCGGCGGCCCGCGCACCCGGTTCCGTACCGCCGCAGGCAACCGCCCGCCACCGGCGCCCCGTGCGCCCCGCGCCACGGACGGCCGGCCCGGGCCTGCCGCGGCGTCAGGTCACGGCGCGGCCCGCAGCCGGGGGGCCCGTTCCGCCGCGTCCACGGGCGCTCCCCGCTCCACGGCGTCCGCGAGCTCGCCGGCCCAGCCGGCCAGCCCGGGGAGGTCCATCCCGTACGGGTGGTGCTCGCCGGAGTCCGCCGCCCACCCCTGCACGGCGCCGGCGCCGCGCCGCAGCAGCCGGGCGCCCCCGGCGACGTTGCCGCGGGCGGCGTGCGTGAGCCCGACCGCCAGCTGGGCGAGGCCGCGCCACAGGGCGCGCTCCGCCGCGGGCCCCGACTTCCAGGCGTCCTCGAAGACCTCGTGCGCGTGGAACGGCTTGCCCTCGTCCAGCAGCGCCTGGGCCTCCGCGACCGTCTGCCCGGGGGTGCGGACGACGCCCTCGGGCTGCCGCGGCACGCCGTCCGCGCCGTACGGCAGGGGCCGCCCGAGCCCGTCGCGCGGCCGGGCGTTGCGTGCCCGGCCCTCGGTGTCCCGGTCCCGTGCGTCGGCCGGACGGTCGGATGATGTGCTGCCCATACGCCGATTGTCCCCCGCGGCCGAGCTCCTTTCGGCGCATCCCCCGCCGTGGGGTAAAGTGGCGTTCACGCGATCACACGGGTCACCGCACGTGAGCGCATCGGGACGTGGCGCAGCTTGGTAGCGCACTTGACTGGGGGTCAAGGGGTCGCAGGTTCAAATCCTGTCGTCCCGACTCGTTGGAGTCGCAGGTCAGGGCCGGTTTCGGAGCCATCCGAAACCGGCCCTTGATCATGCTTGGGGACCATGTGGCAGCTGACGCCTGAGGACCCACTCCGGTACCGGAGGCCGCACGCCCTATGAGGTGTGTGCACCGTCCGCACGATCGTCTCGGTAAGCATGCTCACGACCAGCCCCCGCGCGGTTTCGCCGGCCACCGTCCGCCGATCCTCCGTCCCCGGAGGCCGAGGCCTTCGGGGACGGAGGATCGGCGAACTGGGACGTGGGCTACGCGTGGATCAGCGCACCGTGAGCAGGGCAGCGCGTCCGTGCTTGTTCATGTAGCTGAACAGCTGGGCGATGTGGTGGGGGTGGAGCTTGATGCAGCCGTTGGACTTGTAGTCCGACACCCCGTCCCAGCGCTGCGGGCTGTCGGGTCCGTTGCGTGGCCCCTGCTTCCTGTCCCTGGTCATCTCGCTGTGGATGAACAGCGCGTTGCGCTGGGTCTTGCGCGAGTAGCAGTTCTTGGCAGGCAGGCCGATGGCGTATCCCTTGATCGTCCCGTTCCGGCTGGTCTCGAACGAAGACGGTCGGTACGTGCCGTTGGGGAGCCACCCGACGTCCTTCACGCACTCGTTCCGATACCGCCTGCCCGCCGGTGTCCCGTTGTTGGCCGCAGTTCCCAGACCTGACCCGGCGCGGTAGCTGGCGACGCGGGTCCTGCCGTTCCAGACCTGAAGCGTCGAGTTGGACGGGTCTTTCGCGTTCTTCACGAACACCAGCGCCACAGGGGACGCGGCCGCGGCGTGGGCAGCCGACGGTGCACCGGCGGTCGGTTGGGCAGTGGCGGTGACCGCTCCGGTGGCGAGCACGGCCATGGCGGCCATCCCCACCACCACCCTGTTCAGCATGTTCATGGTGATGTATCTCCTCGGTTGTCCGCCCTTACCGCAGGGCGCCGGCCGGACGTTCCGTGCCGTCGCAAACGACTGTTCCGTAGCCGGGCGAGGAGAACACCAGTGCAAGCAATTCCCGCATTTGCGGCGCAATGTGCATCTCCGTAACCTGCTGTCTTTCGGTTGCACTGCAACAAACGACAGGCGGTAGCGGGAGTTGACGACGGGGGAAGAAGACTGCTTCGAGTACCTCGCGCACAGCCTCGTGCGGGCGCTCGACGCATGGGCCGCGTGCGTGAACGGTGCGGTGTCGAAGGGCCGACCGATGCGCAAGACGTTGGTCAGGGTGCTGGAGCAGGAGCGGGACACACCGGGGTGGGCGGCGCGCGCCCCCATCGACGGGCCCCTGCTGTCGTACTGGCTCCGCGGACGCGGGCAGTTGCTTCCCGGCACCAAACACAACCGGCTCCCCGGTGTCGAGGACAGCGCGGCCGTCGCTCGAGCGCTGAAGGCGCAGGCACCCGGCAACGCCGAGCGGCTGCCTGCCATCGGCCGGGAGATCTCCGATCTGGCAGCCGGGCTCCAGGAGACAGCCGGACGCGGGTGGCGCCGTCGGATCAGCGAGAGCAGCTTCGTCCAGGCGGGCGAGACGGGCGCCCTGCCCGCCCCCCGGGCTCCTGTCGGGCCCAGCATGGAGCAGGCGACGAGCTTCGTCGGCCGGACACCCGAGCTCGTCGCGGGCAGCGCGCTGATCGAACGCTGCCGCCTCGTCACGCTCGTCGGAGTTGGAGGTGTGGGCAAGACCCGGCTGGCCCAACGCCTGACCCGAGACGTGGCACATCGCTTCGAGGACGGCGTCCACTGCGTGGAGTTGGCCGATCTCCACCCCGGCCAATCCGTGGCCGCGACAGTCACCGCGGCATTCGGTCTCCAAGTCTCGGCCGAACAGGATCCGTTGCGCGAGCTTGCCACTGCGTTGCAGGGACGCAGGGTGCTTCTGCTCCTCGACAACTGCGAGCATCTGCTGGACGGGTGTGCCCGGACCGTTCGAACGCTGCTGGCCCTGCTGCCGCGACTCCGCGTCATCGCCACCAGCCGTCAGCCCCTCGACATCGGCGAAGAGCATGTGCTGCGGGTGATGCCCCTGGACGTTCCCCTTGTGAGCGACGGGGACCGGAGGCGGGAGGACGCCACAGGGCGGATCCGTCCGGAATCCCCAGCCGTCACCCTCTTCACAGACCGAGCCGAGGCCGCTTGTCCCGGATTCCGGGTGACCAGCACCAACCAGACGGCGGTCATTCAGGTATGCCGCATGCTGGACGGCCTGCCCCTGGCTCTGGAGATCGCCGCACGCCGGCTGCGCACGCTGACGCTGGAGGAACTCGCCCAGCGGATCGAGCACCGGTTTCGCCTGCTGGGTCCGGGAGGCGGTGAGCGCACCGCGCATCCGCGACACCGCGCACTGCGTGCGCTGTTCGACTGGAGTTGGGACCTGTGCACCGATGACGAACGGGCCGCCTGGCAACAGCTGTCGCTGTGTGCCGGGGGAGTGCTGCTGACTGATGCCGAGCAGCTCTGCGGGGCCACTTTCCCGCACGGAACGCGGGCTCCGGTCGGCGACCGTGCTGTCGACGCCTTCGCGACCCTGTCCGGACTCGTGGACAAGTCCCTCGTCAGCAGGGTGGACGTGGGCGGTCACACCCGGCTCCACATGCTTGAGACGGTCCGCGCCTACGGGCTGGAGCGTCTCAGGGAGAACGACCACGCGCAGAATGCCGTGCGCCGCCACCGTGCCTACTTCCTCGACCTCGCGGCGCGGGCGGGAGCCGCCTACGGCTCCGCCGAGCAGGCCAACTGGTTGCGGCGGTTGCGTCCCGAGCACCCCAACCTGCGACAGATCGTCACTGCGGTCCCGCCGGCCGGGGAGCCCGCCGAAGCTGTCCTGCGTGCGGCTCAGGGCTTCTGGCTGCACTGTCTGACGTCGGGCAGGGTGGGCGAAGGCGCTCACTGGATGCAGGTGATCATCGACCGTCACCCATGCCCGTCCGAGTCGCCGGGAGCGGTCCTCTCCTGGTGCCGGGCCGCATGGGTCGCCGGCTTCCTGCTGCTGATGCACGGCGACCGCGACAACGCCGCCCGAGTGATCGACATGGTTGACCAACCGCTGGCAGACCTGTCCGCCTCACCCGGCCTGCCGGACATGACGGCGGACGAAGGGGAGCGGACCGAGCTTGCCGCCGCCTTCCTTCAACTGCGCGGGCTGGCGGCCCTCATCGAACAGGACATCCCGCAGGCTTCCACCTACGCGCTGTCCTCACTGGCCGCCGGGCGGTGGGCGACGATGCTGCTGACGCAGCCCCAGTGTCTCGCTCAACTCGGTCTCGCCGCGGTGATGCAAGGAGATCGCACGCGGGCCCTTTCCCTGCTGGAGGAAGCCCTCGCCATCTCCGCCACGCGCGGTGACACATGGCATCGGTGCTACCTGCTGTGGATCCTCGCCGTCGTCCACGGAGAAGCCGGGGAGTTCCCGGAGGCCCTCGGTCTTCTGCGGTGTGCCCTCCGGCTCGTGGAGGAAATCGAGGAGCGCATGGGAGAGGCGGTACTGAGCGACACTCTTGCTTGGCTGCTTGCCTCGCAGGGCGACGCCCGTTCGGCAGCACTTGTGCTCGGAGCTGTGGACCGCGTGTGGAAACCCTCCGGCGTTCCCCGGCATTTCGGATTCGCTCATATGGCCGCTCACCGTCGGCGAGCCGTGGAACAGGTACGTCAGACGCTCGGGGAGACGGCCTACACGCACGTCTACCGGGAGGGTCAACGTCTCCCCTTGCGCGAAGTGCTGGAAACCGCCTTCGCCGGACATGGGGCACTTGACGGACGGCACAGCCGGTGGGCCGACAAAGGCATCGGCTCCGGGCGGGCACTGCGCCTCCCTCGATAGGAGCATTCGCGCGCGTGGATCGAGTGGATCGAGTCGGGGAGGCAGAGCGCGCTCGCGTCCGGCACTCCTGGGGGCCAAGGGGTCGCAGGTTCACATCCTGTCGTCCCGACTCGTGACAGCGCGAGTCAGTGCCGAAGGGGCCGTGGCAGAGCGATCTGCCGCGCCCCCTTCGCCGTCTCCGGGATCCGGTCCACGGCCCGGGGCGGGCCGCCGGGACCGGTCACGGTCCGGGCCGGGCACCGCGACGGGCGCCCGGCCTGGTCGGCACGCGCGGCCCGGCGTCACAGATGCCGCCGGCGCTCGGCGGCGTGCCGGTCGTACTCCGCGCGCGCCCGGACGGCGGCCTCCCGGGTGGCCGTCTCGGCCACCGGCACGTCCCACCACGCCTCGGCCGGGGGAGCGGCCGGCGCCCGGTCCCCCGTGTCCGTCTCGACGTACACGCAGACGGGGCGCTCGGAGGCCCGGGCCGCGGCGAGCGCCTCCCGCAGCTCGCGCACCGTCTTGGCGCGCAGCACGTCCATGCCGAGACTGCCCGCGTTCGCCGCGAGGTCGACGGGGAGCGGCGGGCCGGTGAAGGTGCCGTCGGCGGCCCGGTGGCGGTAGGCGGTGCCGAAGCGTTCGGCGCCCACCGACTCCGACAGGCCGCCGATGGAGGCGTAGCCGTGGTTCTGGATCAGCACCAGGTTGACGGGCAGGCCCTCCTGGACGGCGGTGACGATCTCCGTCGGCATCATGAGATAGGTGCCGTCACCGACCAGGGCCCAGACCACCTTCTCCGGCGCGGCCTGCTGGACGCCGATCGCGGCCGGGATCTCGTAGCCCATGCAGGAGTAGCCGTACTCCAGGTGGTACTGGCGCGGCGAGCGGGCCCGCCACAGTTTGTGCAGTTCGCCGGGGAGGGAGCCGGCCGCGTTGACGACCACGTCGTCGTCGCCGACGACCGCATCCAGCGCGCCGAGGACCTGCGTCTGGGTCGGCACGGCGCTGCCGTCGTCGGCCCGGTACGCGGCCTCGACCACCCGCTCCCAGCGTTCCCTGCCCGCTCGGTACTCCGCCTCGTAGGCGGCGCCGACGCGGTGACCGGCCAGCGCCTCGGTGAGCGCCTCCAGTCCGGCCCGGGCGTCGGCCACCAGGGTGCGCGCGGCCATCTTGTGCGCGTCGAAGGCGGTGATGTTGAGGTTGACGAAGCGGACGTCCGGTCGCCGGAACAGGGTGCCGGAGGCCGTGGTGAAGTCGGTGTACCGGGTGCCCACGCCGATCACCAGGTCCGCGGTGCGGGCCATGTCGTCGGCGACCGCGGTGCCGGTGTGCCCGATGCCGCCGAGGTCGGCGGGGTGGTCGTGGCGCAGCGATCCCTTGCCCGCCTGGGTCGAGGCGACGGGGATGCCGGTGGCATCGGCCAGGGCCCGCAGCGCGTCCTCGGCGGCGCTGTGGTGGACGCCGCCCCCGGCGACGATCAGCGGCCGGGCGGCGGCGCGGACGGATCGTACGGCGTCGGCGAGTTCCGCCGGGTCGGGGGCGGGGCGCCGGACGCGCCAGACCCGCTCGGCGAAGAACTCCGCGGGCCAGTCGTACGCCTCCGCCTGCACGTCCTGCGGCAGCGCGAGGGTGACGGCGCCGGTCTCGGCCGGGTCGGTCAGGACGCGCATCGCGTGCAGCGCGGAGGAGACCAGGGCCTCGGGGCGGGTGATCCGGTCGAACCAGCGGGAGACCGGGCGCAGCGTGTCGTTCACCGACACGTCCGCCTCCACCGGGTGTTCGAGCTGTTGCAGCAGCGGATCGGCGGGGTGCGCGGCGAAGTAGTCACCCGGCAGGAGCAGCACCGGCAGACGGTTGACGGTCGCCAGGGCCGCCCCGGTGACCAGGTTGGTGGCGCCCGGGCCGATGGAGGTGGTCACCGCCATCGTCGACAGGCGGCCCCGTTCGCGGGCGTACCCGACCGCCGCGTGCACCATCGCCTGCTCGTTGCGTCCCTGGTGGTACGGCATCACGTTCCCGCCCGCCTCGACCAGTGCCTGGCCGACGCCCGCCACGTTGCCGTGGCCGAAGACGCCCCAGGTACCGGCGATCAGCCGCTGCCTGGTTCCGTCGCGTTCCGTGTACTGGGCGGCGAGGAAGCGCACCAGCGCCTGCGCGACGGTCAGACGGACGGCCGGCGGGCGCGGCCGGCCGGACCGCCCCGGCTCGTCCGGCCGGTCCGGCTCGCTCTGCCGACGCGGCTCGTTGGTTCCGCCCGGCTCGCTCGGCCGGCCCGGCTCGCTCGGCTGGTTCATCGGGGACCTCTCACGGGGACGACGGGGTGGAAGCGGCGGACGGCGCGGTGTACAGGGGCAGGCGCGGGTCGACGGGCTGCCCCGGCCACGTGTCGCGGATCCAGGCGTGGTCGGGGTGGTCGCGGATCAGCCAGGCGCGTTCGGCGTCGGGGCCGGCCATCACGTTGAGGTAGTACATGTGGTGGCCGGGCACGGCCATCGACGGCCCGTGCCAGCCGTCCGGGACGAGCACGACGTCGCCGTCGCGCACCTCGGCCAGCAGATCCGTCCCCACGCCCCGCCCGGACGGGAAGACCCGCTGGTAGCCGAGGCCGGGCGTGCCGTCGTGGGCGGCGAACTCGAAGTAGTAGATCTCCTCCAGGACGGACTCCTCGCCGGGCCGGTGCTCGTCGTGCTTGTGCGGCGGGAAGGAGGACCAGTTGCCGCCCGGGGTGATCACTTCCACGGCGATGAGCCGGTCGCACTCGAACACGCCGGCGGCGGCGAAGTTGTTGACCTGGCGGCTGCAGCCGCCGGTGCCGCGCAGTTCTACCGGCACGTCCGCGGCGGGGCCGTAGCGGGCGCGCAGGCGGCGGTCGCAGCGCGCACCGGTGAGCGCGAACCGTCCGCCTCCGTCGCTGGACAGGGTCGTCCGGGCGTCGCGCGGCACGTAGGCGAAGTCGCTGACGGCCGTGAACACGCTCTCCCGGCCGGTGAGCCGGAAGGCGCTGTGGCCGAAGTCGTCGGCGCAGCCCACCGTGCAGCTTCCGCTCAGCGGCAGCACGATCCACTCGGTGTCGCCGGTGTCGAAGGTGTGCGAGCCCCCCGGCGGCAGGTGCAGGACCCGCAGCGCGGTGTGGTCCCAGCCGGCGGACCCGGGGGTGACGTCCACGGCACAGGACCCGCCGGACGCCTTGCCGGCGGGCAGGTGGTACGAGCTGGACGAACTGGGCGAGCTGGTCATCGGGGTGCCTCCTCGGCAACGGACGTCCTCACAGCCGGCCGTCTCACGACGGACCTCCTCTGGAACGGGCCTCCTCCCGGACCGGATCCGTCTCGGATCGGACGACTCACCGCGAACGCCGTCCGGGCGGGCGCCGTCAGCACGGGCGCCGTCAGGACGGGCGCCGTCACGACGGGTGCCGTCACGACCGACTTCGTCAGGACGGGTGTCACAGCAGGCCCACGGCCGTGTCCACGGCCGCCTCCACGCTGCCCTCGGCCGGATATAGCAGGGAGCGGCCGACGATCATGCCCTGGACGGTGGGGAGCCTGAGCGCCTTGCGCCACCGCTCGTAGGCGCCCTCCTGATCGTCGCCGACCTCGCCGCCGAGCAGCACCGCCGGCAGCGTGGAGGTCTGCAGGACCTCGGCCATGTCGTCGGGGTCCTCGGTGACGGGCAGCTTCAGCCAGGTGTACGCGGAGGTGCCGCCCAGGCCCGAGGCGACGGCGATGGAGCGGATGACGGCCTCTGCGGACAGGTCGTTGCGGACCCGGCCGTCCACGCGGCGGGAGACGAACGGCTCGACGAACACCGGCAGCCGCAGCTCGGCCATCTCGTCGATCGCGCGGGCGGCCGATTCCAGGGTGGCGAGCGAGCCGCGGTCGCCGAAGTCGATGCGCAGCAGCAGCTTGCCCGCGTCGAAGCGGAGCCGGGCGAGGTCGCGGGGGCGGTGGCCGGTGAAGCGGTCGTCCATCTCGAAGGCGGCGCCCTCGAGGCCCCCGCGGTTCATGGAACCCACGACGACCTTGCCGTCCAGCACCCCGAGCAGCAGCAGGTCCTCCAGGATGTCCGCGGTGGCGAGCACCCCGTCGACGCCGGGCCGCGACAGCGCGAGGCACAGCCGCCGCAGCAGGTCGGCGCGGTTGGCCATGGCGAGTCCGCGGCCCCCGACGGCCAGCGCGCCGCGCGCCGGATGGTCGGCGGCCACGATCAGCAGGCGCCCGCCCGGGCCGATCAGCGGGCGCCGCACCCGGCGGGCGGCAGCCTCCGCGACTGCCTGGGGGCACGTGGCCCTGACCGCGGTGAGGTCGGGGATGCGCAGGGTCAAGTCGGGGCTCCGTTCAGGCGGTGGCGCGCGCGAGGAGGTCGTCGACCTCCGCGCCGGTGGGCATCGCGGAGGAGCAGGAGAGGCGGGAGGCGACGAGGGCGCCGGCGGCGTTGGCGTACCGCACGGTCGTCGTCAGGTCCCAGCCGGACAGCAGCCCGTGGCACAGCGCACCGCCGAAGGCGTCGCCGGCGCCGAGGCCGTTGACGACCTCCACGCGAACCGCCGGCACCTCGGCCCGGGTGCCGTCCCGGTGCACCGCCAGCACGCCCCGCCGGCCCTGCTTGACGACGGCCAGTTCCACGCCCGCCGCGAGCAGCGCCTCGGCGCAGGCCGCGGGCTCGCGGACGCCGGTGGCGATCTCGCACTCGTCCAGGTTGCCGACCGCCACGGTGGCGTGCCGCAGCGCCTCGGCGTAGTGCGGGCGCGCCGTGCCGGGGTCGGTCCAGAACATCGGGCGCCAGTCGAGGTCGAAGACGGTGGTGCCCGCCCCGGCGCGGGCCGTGACGGCGGCGAGGGTGGCGGAGCGGCTCGGCTCCTCGCTCAGGCCGGTGCCGGTGATCCAGAAGATCCGGGCGGCGCGGACGGCGTCGAGGTCCAGCTCCTCGGGACGGATCTCCAGGTCCGGCGCCTTGGGCCGGCGGTAGAAGTACAGCGGGAAGTCGTCCGGCGGGAAGATCTCGCAGAAGGTGACGGGGGTCGGGTGGGCGCCGACCGGCGTCACGAAGCGGTCGTCGACCCCGAACTCCTTCAGCGCCCGGTGCAGGAAGGCCCCGAACGGGTCATCGCCCGTGCGGGTGATGATCGCGGCGGCGCGGCCCAGGCGGGCGGCGGCGACCGCGACGTTGGCGGCCGATCCGCCGAGGAACCTGCCGAAGGTCTCCACCTCGGCCAGGGGTACGCCGGACTGCAGGGGGTAGAGATCGACCCCGATGCGGCCCATGGTGATCAGGTCGAAGGACGGTGCGGACGGGACTGGCTCGGCCATGCGCGACGCTCCTGGAGAAGTGCGGGGTGCGGTCCTCGAGGGCTCCTGCGACGGTGGGCACGCCGTCCCCGAGGCCTGCCGCATCTCAGGTGTAGAGCCCAGCGTCCGCACTGTCAATGCTTTGTACTTACATTATGACCAGCTAGTGAAATGATGTCCTAACAAAGTATTGACAGCGGGCGCGTCAGGGGATTTGATCCGGTCCCAGCACCACAGCCGCACCCACGGCACACGACCCGGACCCGAGCAGACCGGGCCCGGGACCCTCGCGCTCGCCGCGGTCTCCCGTCCCGTCGTTCCCCTGTCGCACAGTGAGGTGCCGGAAAGATGGACCGCTCTTCTCGCTCCCGCACATTCGCCCCCGTCGTGGCCGCGGCCGCGGCGGCGGCCCTGACCCTGGCCGGCTGCTCCAGCGGCTCCGGCGGCAAGAAGGCCGAGGAGGGCGGGGGCGGCGCCTCCGCGGGCAGGGCCACCACGCCCAGGATGACGGTCGCGCTGGTCACGCACCAGGCACCCGGCGACACCTTCTGGGACATCGTCCGCAAGGGCGCCGAGGCCGCCGCCGCCAAGGACAACATCAAGCTCGTCTACTCCGCCGACCCCAACGCCGGCAACCAGGCCGGCTACGTGCGCAACGCGGTCGACCAGAAGGTCGACGGCATCGCGGTCACCCTGGCCAAGCCGGACGCCCTCAGGGGCGTCGTGAGCAGGGCGACGAGCGCGGGCATACCCGTCGTGGGCCTCAACTCCGGCCTCAGCGACTGGAAGCGGCTCGGCCTGACGGAGTTCTTCGGGCAGGACGAGACCGTGGCGGGCGAGGCGTTCGGCAGGAAGCTCAACGAGGTCGGCTCCAAGAAGGCCGTCTGCGTGATCCAGGAACAGGGCAACATCGGCCTGACCCAGCGCTGCGACGGGGTGAAGAAGACGTTCCGGGGCGCCCTGGAGAACCTCTACGTCAACGGCACCGACATGCCGTCGGTGAAGTCGACCATCACGGCCAAGCTCAAGCAGGACGCCGGCATCGACTACGTCGTCACCCTCGGCGCCCCGTTCGCGCTGACCGCGGTGCAGTCGGTGGGCGACGCCGGCAGCAGGGCGAAGATCGCCACCTTCGACCTGAACCGGAACCTGACCGGAGCCATCCGGAAAGGCACCATCCAGTTCGCCGTCGACCAGCAGCCCTACCTCCAGGGGTACCTGGCCGTCGACGCGCTGTGGCTCTACCGGACCAACGGCAACTACAGCGGCGGCGGCGAGCAGCCGGTGCTGACCGGACCTGCCTTCGTCGACGCGTCCAACGTCGACAAGGTGGCCGCGTTCGCCGCGAAGGGCACCCGGTGACGCGGATGACCCAGCAGACCGCGCCGGCGGTGGGCACCACGCCGGCCCCCGGACCCGGGCGGACCGGCGGCCGCACTCCGCGACGCCCCCTGGCGCTGCGCCTGCTCGCGCGGCCGGAGGTCGGCGTCCTCCTCGGTGCCGTTGCCGTGCTCGTCTTCTTCCTCGCCGTCGCGCCCTCGGTCCGCCAGGGCGACTCGATGGCGACGATCCTCTACCAGTCCTCGACCATCGGGATCATGGCGCTGCCCGTGGCGCTGCTGATGATCGGCGGCGAGTTCGACCTGTCGGCCGGCGTCGCCGTCGTCACCTCGGCACTGACCGCCAGCATGCTGAGCTACCAGCTCACCCTGAACGTGTGGACCGGCGTCGTCGTCGCGCTGGCGGTCTCCCTCGGGATCGGCGCGTTCAACGGCTGGGTGCTGGTGAGGACCGGGCTGCCGAGCTTCCTCGTCACACTCGGCAGCTTCCTGATCCTCCAGGGCGTCAACCTCGCGGTGACCGCGCAGATCACCCGCAACGTGGCCACCGACGACATCAGCGCGATGGACGGCTTCGACCAGGCCAAGGCGGTCTTCGCCTCGTCGTTCGACGTCGGCGGGACCGAGGTGCAGATCACCGTCGTCTGGTGGCTGCTGTTCGCGGCGCTCGCCACCTGGGTGCTGCTGCGCACCCGGTACGGCAACTGGATCTTCGCCGTGGGCGGCGACAAGGACAGCGCCCGCGCTGTCGGCGTCCGGGTGACCTTCACCAAGATCTCGCTGTTCGTGCTGGTCGGGTTCGGCGCCTGGTTCGTCGGTATGCACCAGCTCTTCGCCTTCAACACCGTGCAGTCCGGCGAGGGCGTCGGGCAGGAGCTCATCTACATCGCCGCCGCCGTGATCGGCGGCTGCCTGCTCACCGGCGGCCACGGGTCCGCGATCGGACCGGTCTTCGGCGCCTTCATGTTCGGCCTGGTGAACCAGGGGATCGTCTACGCCGGCTGGAATGCCGACTGGTTCAAGGCCTTCCTCGGTGCGATGCTGCTCGGCGCCGTCCTGGTCAACCTGTGGGTCCGGCGCACGGCCACCCGGAGGTGACCCCCGTGACCCGCAACGGAACCGCGGCCGACGGCCCCCTCCCCGCCGACGCCTCCGCCCCCGGCCGGCCCGTGGTCGAGCTGCGCGGGGCCGGCAAGTCCTACCGCGACCTCCGCGCCCTGCACGGCGTCGACCTCGCCGTGCACGCCGGGAAGGTGGCCTGCGTGCTCGGCGACAACGGCGCCGGCAAGTCCACCCTCATCAAGATCATCTCGGGGCTGCACCAGCACACCGAGGGCGAACTCCTCGTCGACGGCCGGCCGGTGCGGTTCACCGGCCCGCGCGAGGCGCTCGACCGCGGCATCGCCGCCGTCTACCAGGACCTGGCCACCGTGCCGCTGATGCCCGTCTGGCGCAACTTCTTCCTCGGCTCCGAGCTGACCCGCGGCCCCCGGCCCGTGCGCCGCCTGGACATCGCGCGCATGAAGCGGACCGCGGACGCGGAGCTGCGCGCCATGGGCATCGTCCTCGACGACCTGGAGCAGCCCATCGGCACCCTCTCCGGCGGTCAGCGCCAGTGCGTCGCGATCGCCCGCGCCGTTCACTTCGGCGCCCGCGTCCTCGTCCTGGACGAGCCGACCGCCGCGCTCGGCGTCAAACAGTCCGGGGTCGTGCTGCGGTACATCGCCGCCGCCCGCGACCGCGGCCTCGCCGTCGTCCTCATCACCCACAACCCCCACCACGCCTACCTGGTGGGCGACCACTTCAGCGTGCTGCGTCTGGGCACGGTCGAACTCAGCGCCGACCGAGGCGAGGTGAGCCTGGAGGAGCTGACCCATCACATGGCCGGCGGCGCGGAACTCGCCGCCCTCAGGCACGAGCTCGCCCAGGTGCACGGCGCCGACGTCGGCGGGCTCCCCGGCGAGGACCCCGCCCCGCCTGTGGCGCCCCCCTCCGGCGAAGGCGCCCCCTCCAGCGAAGGGACCCCCTGACGTGACCCCTGTGCTCGACCGCATCCGGGTCGGCTCGGCCCCCGACTCCTGGGGCGTGTGGTTCCCCGACGACCCCCGGCAGGTGCCCTGGCAGCGCTTCCTCGACGAGGTCGCCCAGGCCGGCTACTCCTGGATCGAACTGGGCCCCTACGGGTACCTGCCGACCGACCCGGCCCGCCTCACCGACGAGGTGGACCGGCGGAACCTGAAGGTCTCGGCCGGCACGGTCTTCACCGCACTGCACCGCGGCCCGGCCGTGTGGGAGGCAACCTGGGAGCACGTCGGCCGGGTCGCCGCACTCACCCGGGCCATGGGCGCCCGGCACCTCGTCGTCATCCCCTCCTTCTGGCGCGACGACAGGACCGCGGAGCTCCTCGAGCCGCCGGAGCTGACGGCCGAGCAGTGGGCGCACCTGACGACCGGCATGGAACGGCTCGGCCGCGAGGTGAAGGAGGCCTACGGCCTGGACATCGTCGTCCACCCGCACGCCGACACCCACCTCGACACCCAGGTCCACGTCGAGCGCTTCCTCGACTCCACCGACCCCGACCTGGTCGGCCTCTGCCTGGACACCGGGCACTACGCCTACTGCGGCGGCGACAGCGTCGAACTCATCGAGACCTACGGCGAGCGCATCGGCTACCTGCACCTGAAGCAGGTCGACCCGGACGTCCTCGCCGACGTGGTGGCGAACGGTGTCCCGTTCGGCCCGGCCGTGCAGCGCGGGGTGATGTGCGAACCACCGACCGGCGTCCCCGCGCTGGAACCGGTCCTGACCGCCGCGCAGGCACTCGGCGTGGACCTGTTCGCGATCGTCGAGCAGGACATGTACCCGTGCGAGCCGGAGCGGCCGCTGCCCGTCGCCGCGCGCACCCGCAGGTTCCTGAGATCCTGCGGCGCCTGACGAAATCCGGACCCCGGTGGTGCACGATGGGTAGTGAGTGTTCCGGCCCGCCGTAGCCCCCCGGGGCGAGCGCCGGGCGCCGGCCGTGACCCGTGCCGTCGAGGGGATCCCCATGAGCACACCGCGCGATCTGCTGATCGTCGCCCTGGACGTCCTGCCGGTGCGGCCCCTGCAGCCGGGCGACCTCTCGCTCGCCCTGGCCGGGGCCGAGGCCGTCGACCTGCTGCGCGGCGAGGTGATCGGTCTGGAGGACGGCCACGTCGTGCCCCGGCTCCGGACCGGGCTGGACGACCCCCTGCTGGACGAGGCCGCCGCGTCCCTGAAGCCCGTGGCGCCGCACGAGTCGCTGGAGGACTGGCTGTGGCGCCGGGGCCTCGGCCTGTCGGCGCGGTACCTGGCCACCCTGGAGAGGGAGGGACAGATCACCTGGCGCCGCAGCCGCTGGCTGCCGCTGAGCGGCGGCCACCGGGTGCTCGGCGACACCGAGACGCGGCGGCGGGCCATGGCCCGCTGGGCCGCGGACGACCCGGTCGTCGTGGCGCTCGCGGCGGCGATCGGGGTACGCGAGGAGGGGGACACGTTCGACCCGGGCCCCATGGAGGAGGCGGAGCTCACCGTGGTGGCCACCGTGCACGACGCGGTGGCGGAGCTGGCGGCCGTGCGCCGGCGGCGCGCCATCGAGAACGCGGCCTTCGCGAACGTCTGGCGGGGCGCGTAGGGCCCCGCCGCGGAGGCGGGGCCTCGCCCCCGCAGGGGCGGCGCGGCGTGCGGTGCGTGTCCCCGTCGCCGTTCAGCCCGTCCGCGTGGCCCTCGGCCAGGTGACGAACGCCGTGCTCCGCCCCCCGAGGTGCCGGTGCCCCGCTCCGGCAGCCACCGCAGACCGGGAGGACGCACCAGGTGTCCCAGCCACAGCCGCCGCCGGCCCGGCCGCCGGCGATGACCGAGCAGACCGACTCCGGCACGGAAGCGCGCGGCCCGCTGCTCGCCTTCCTGCGCACCGAGACGGGCAGCGCCGCGGTGCTGCTGGCGGCCGCGGTCGCCGCACTCGTGTGGGCCAACGCCTCGCCCGGCACGTACGAGTCCTGGTGGCGCACGCGGCTGGCGCTCACCGTCGGCTCGACGGGGGTGTCCCTGGGGCTGCGGGAGTGGGTCAACAGCGGGCTGATGGCGCTGTTCTTCTTCGTCGTCGGTCTGGAGGCCCGCCGCGAACTCGACATGGGCGAACTGCGAGAACGCCGCCGGCTCGCGCTGTCGGCCATCGCCGGGACCGCGGGGATGGCCGTCTCGGCCGCGCTCTATCTCGCCGTCAACGCCGGACACGGCTCCGCACACGGCTGGGGCACGGCCATGTCCACCGACACGGCCTTCGCCCTCGGCTTCCTCGCCGTTTTCGGCCACCGCCTGCCCAGAGGCCTGCGCGTCTTCGTGCTCGGCCTCGCGGTCGCCGACGACTTCCTCGCCCTCGTCGTCATCGCCTTCGTCTACTCGGGACAGCTCTACGTCCCGGCGCTGCTGACCGCGCTCGGCGTCCTCGCCGCCCTGCTCGCCCTGCGCGCGGCCGGAGTGCGAACCCTGGCCGCGTACGCGGTCCCCGCCGTGGCCCTGTGGGGCGCCCTGCTGCGTTCCGGCGTGGATCCGGTGGTCGCCGGGCTGGTCATGGGCCTGCTCTTCTACGCCCATCCGCCCCAGCGGCACGCACTGGAACGCGTCACCCGGCTCTTCCGCAGCTTCCGCGAGCAGCCGACCCCCGAGCTGGAGCTCCTCCTGCGCCGCGGCCTCGCCTTTTCGCTCTCGCCCAACGAGCGGCTGCAGCGCATGTTCCACCCCTGGACCAGCTACGTCGTCGTGCCCCTGTTCGCGCTCGCCAACGCCGGACTCACGATCAGCCCCGGCCTCCTCGCGGACGCCCTCACCTCACCGGTCACCCTGGGTATCCTGCTCGGCTACCTGGTGGGCAAGCCGGTCGGCGTCGTCGGCGCCACCTGGGCCGCGACGCGGCTCAGCCGGGGGCGGCTGCGCCCGCCGCTGGGCTGGGGCGCCGTCACGGCGGCCGGCACCCTGGCCGGGGCGGGCTTCACGGTGTCCCTGCTGATCGCCACCCTCGCCTTCCACGGCGCCCGGCTGGAGGAGGCGAAGATCGGCATTCTGGGCGCCGTCGTCGGCTCCTTCCTCCTCACCTGGCTGGTCACCCGCGTGCTCGCCCTGCTGCCGCCCCGCCGCCGGGCCCGCGCCCTGCTGGGACAGGGAAGCGTCATCGTCGACCTCAGCGAGCCCGTCGACCCCGCACGCGACCACGTCCGCGGCCCGGTCGACGCGCCGGTGACCCTCGTCGAGTACGGCGACTACGAGTGCCCGTACTGCGGCCTGGCCGAGCAGGTCGTGCGGGACGTGCTGGCCCGCTTCGGCGACGACGTCCGCTACGTCTGGCGGCATCTGCCGCTGACCGACGTGCACCCCAACGCCCAGCTGGCCGCCGAGGCGGCCGAGGCCGCCGACCGCCAGGACCGCTTCTGGGACCTGCACGACGTCCTCATCGCCCCCCAGACCGATCTGGGGCCGAACAGCCTGCTCCGGCACGCCGAGCGGGTCGGACTCGACGTCGACCGCTTCCACCGGGACCTGCGCGACCACGTCGGCGCGGACCACGTCGCCGAGGACGTGGAGTCGGCCGATCTGAGCGGAGTCTCCGGCACCCCGACGTTCTTCGTCAACGGCCGCCGCCACCACGGTGCCTACGACGTCGCCACCCTGTCGGCGGCGGTCCAGACCGCACGCGAGCAGGCGCTACTGGCGGCGGCGGAACCGGGGGGCTGACCCGGTGCGCCCGGCGGCCCGCCCCTGCCGGCGTCGGCGCGGCGGTCAGGTCGCGGACACGTCCACCCAGGTCCCGCTCCGCGACGAGCGGGCCATCGCGTCCAGCACGGCCGCGCTGCGCACGGCGTCCTGGAGCGTGGCTCCGTACGGGGTGCCCTCGGCGATCGAGCGGAGGAAGCGGCACGCCTCGATCACCTTCAGGTCGTCGAACCCCATGGCGTTGCCCGCGCCCGGCTGGAACGCGGCGAACTCGCCGTGTCCGGGGCCCACCAGCACCGTGCTGACGGGCTGGTCCTGGTAGGCCGTGCCACGGCTGACGCCGAGCTCGCCGAGGCGGCGGAAGTCCCAGAACACCGCGCCCCGGGTGCCGTGCACCTCGAAGCCGTAGTTGTTCTGCTCGCCGACCGACGTCCGGCAGGCCTCCAGCACCCCCCGGGCGCCCGAGGCGAAGCGCAGCAGACAGCCGACGTAGTCCTCGTTCTCGACCCGGCCCGGCTCGCCGCCGGAGGCCAGCGTGTGACCGGCGGTGGCGCCGGCCGGGCGCGCCCGCTGCGGGACGAAGACGGCCGTGTCGGCCACCACGGACGTGATGTCGCCCAGCAGGAAACGGGCCAGGTCCGCGCCGTGCGAGGCCAGGTCGCCCAGCACGCCGCTGCCGCCGCGCCGCCGCTCGTACCGCCAGGTCAGCGCACCGTCGGGATGGGCCGCGTAGTCGCTGAACAGCCGGATCCGCACATGCGTGACCGTGCCGATCCCGCCCGAGGCGATCAGGTCGCGCGCGGCCTCCACGGCGGGCGCGTTGCGGTAGTTGAAGCCGACCGCCCCCTGCACGCCCGCCTCCGCCACGGCGTCCGCGACCGCGCGGGCGTCCGCCGGCGTCAGCCCCACCGGCTTCTCGATCCAGAGGTGCTTGCCGGCCTCCGCCAGGGCGACGCCGATCTCGCGGTGCAGGTGGTTGGGGGCGGTGACGCTGACCGCCCGCACCCGGGGGTCGGCCGCCACCTCGCGCCAGTCGCGGGTGGTGGAGGCGAAGCCGAACTGCGCGGCGGCCTCCTCGGCGCGGTCCGGCACCTCCTCGGCCACGGTCACCAGCTCCGGGCGCAGGGGGAGGTGCGGATAGTGGTGCCGGACCCGGGCGTACGCCCGGGTGTGCACCCGGCCCATCCATCCGAACCCGACGACCGCGACGCCCAGCGTGTCCACCATGGAAACCCCTTGTCGGACCGGTCCACCCGCTGCCCCGGCCACCCTCGGCGCGCACCGCCCACCTGTCAATCGGCCTCACCCGTGATGGTGCGACGCCGGCCGACGGGGGCGCGGACGACGGCGGACGCCGCCCGCAGCGGCCGGCCGCCACCAGCTGACCGCGGGTGGGCCGGGCCACCGCACGGCCGCCGTCCAGGCGACGCCGACGTCGGCCACGAGGCCTTGGCGGTGGCCGGGCCGCGGGCGCGGAACCGGGCCGGGCTCGAGGGCGGCGCCGAGGAGGCGGTGCGACGCGCCGCCGGACGGGTACCCGTTGTGCCGTAGGTGTGGCGCGAACTGACGGACAGCGCGACGAAGTTGGGGCTCACCCCGGCCGAGTGGGCGCTGTCCGTCCGCTGTCGTCGCACCCGTGGGCCGCCGGCCGCTCGGAGGGGAGTGGCCGGCGGCCGCCCCTCCGCCGGGGCACCTCCACCGCCCAGCCCGCCCGCGCCGGCACCGTCCACCGTCGCGCCCACGGCCACCTTCCGTTCATGCCCAAGGCCACCTTCCCGCGCGCCACAGACCACCTTTCCGCGCGCCCCCCTGCACCCTCCCGCGCGCGGAGCGCCCACACCGCGCTGACGAGCGCAACACGGTGGGTCGGCCCCGTACGGCCCGACCCGCCGCCTGCCCACCGGCCACCGGGGGAGCGGCCGGAGGAGCGGGGGGCGGGTGGCCCACCCCGGCCATGCCCCTTCGCCCCGTCCGCCGCCGTGCGGCCCGCAGCCGGCCGGGCGGTAGCCTGGGGGGTGATGGCCGGGCAGGAGCGCGGCCGCCATCAACGGGACGGCCGGATCGGACGGGCGGCGAGCAGCGTGGCGATGACACAGGGGGCGGTCGCGCCCCCTGTACGGGAAACGGCGGGACGCCATGCCGGCGCCGTCTTCTCCGACGACCGGACGTGGGCCCAACACCTGTGCGCCTTCGTCCGCGGCGGCCTGGAGCGGGACGAACGGGTCATGTACTTCGCCGACACCACCGACCCCGGGCGGGTGCTGCGCACGCTCACCGACGCGGGGATCGACACGGCGGCCGCGGTGACGCGCGGGCAGCTGTCCGTGCAGACGGCCGCGCAGACGTATCTCGCGGGTGCCGCCTTCGACCCCGACGCGATGATCGGGCTGTGGCACGACGCCGTGGAGGCCGCGTCCGCCCGGGGACACCGGGGGCTCAGGGCGATCGGCGAGTTGTCCTGGGGCGCGCGGGACGTCGCCGGCGCCGACCGCCTGCTGGAGTACGAGTTGCGCATCCACCACGAGGTCTTCGCACGGCTGCCCCTGACGGCATGGTGCTTCTACGACCGCCGCCTGCTGCCCGACGCGTTCGTGGACGTCATGGCGGGCGCCCACCTGACCCATCGCGGAGATCCTGTCGGCGCGTCGGCGCTGCGGGTGGTGCCGCTGGCCGACCGTCCCGGCCTGCGCATGTCCGGTTCGGCGGGCTACGACACGCGGCACGTCGTCCGCGCCGCGGCCGCCGCCGTCAGAAACACGCCGGTACCGCGGGTGGACCTCGACCTGTCGGCCCTGCGTCACCTGGACGCCGCTTCCCTGGCCGCCCTGGCCGACGCGGCAGCGGGACGGCCCGACGGCACCCCGCTGCGGGTCCGCCGGGCGCCCCCGTCCCTGCGGCGGCTGCTGGAGCTGTTCCCCGAGCTGGGCTCCTCCGTGGAGGTCGAGGAGCGATGACAAAGAACACCGGAGCGCCCGGGACCGGCCGGCCGGACTCCTTCTTCCACCCGGCACTGTTCTACCGCACCGACGACGAGTACCTGGCCGGCGTGGGGACGTTCGTCCGGGAGGCGGTGGACGACGCGCACCCCGTGCTGGTGGCCGTGCCCGGCCCGCGCCTGGCGCTGCTGCGGGACGTCCTCGGTGACAGCGGCAGGCACGTCACGTGGGTGGACATGACCCAGGCGGGACGCAACCCGGGGCGCATCCTGTCGATGCTGCAGGACTTCGCCGACCGCCACGAGCAGGCCCCCGCGCCGGTGTCGATCGTGGGGGAGCCGATCTGGGTCGGTCGCACAGCCGCCGAGGCGTGGGAGGCGACCCGCCACGAGGCGCTGATCAACCTCGCCTTCGCGCGGCGCCGGGGCAGCATCCTGTGCCCCTACGACACCGCCCTGCCCGGGGAGATGCTGGCGCAGGCCCACCGCACCCACCCGGTCGTCGGCGCCCCGGGGGCCTACCGTCCCAGCTCCGGCTACACCGATCCGCACGAGGTCTCCCGCGACTGCGACACCCCGCTGCCCGAACCGGCGGACGCGGTCGTCGTCCCGTTCGGCGAGCAAGACCTCCCGCACACGCGCGACGAGGCCGACCGCTGGGCAGCGGCCGCCGGCCTCCCGCCGGTCCGCCGCACGGACTGGCTCCTCGCGGTGAGCGAGGCGACCAGCAACTCCGTGCGGCACGGCGGAGGCCGCGGAACCCTGCGCATGTGGCGCGCCGGCGACGCCTTCGTCGCGGAGATCAGTGACCGGGGCCGGCTGGCCGACCCCCTCACGGGCCGCCGCCGGCCCGACCCGCACGCGCCGACCGGCGGCCGGGGCGTCTGGATCATGCACCAGCTGTGCGATCTGGTCGAGATCCGGGCGGCGACGCGGGGACTCGTCCTGCGGCTGCACATAGGACTGCTGTAGCAGTCCGCCCGGGGCCCGAAAGCCCGAAGCACCGGGGCCCGGGGCCCGATGCCCGGGCCCGGAGCCGGTGGTCGGGCAGCCTGGGCTCGAGGCTCGAGGCTCGAGGCTCGAGGCCCGGGGCCCGGGAGTCCGTGGCCGGGGGCCTGGGGCTGCATCCCGGAGCCGGGGGCCGCAGCCGGGAGCCGGGGGCTGGAGCCGAGAGCCGCGGTTCGGCCCGGTGGGCTCCGGTGCGCCGCCTCCCTCAGGCCGGCCTGGTGCCGGGGGACGCGGGCGAGGCGGCCAGGGCGAGGACGGCGAGGTCGTCACGCAGCCGTTCACCCCACCAGCGGTGCGCGTCGTCCAGCAGGGCGGCGACGAGGCCTTCGGCGGAGGTGCCGGCTCCGGCCCGGGTGAGCGAGGTGACGAGGTCGGCCAGGTCCTCCGGGGTCCGCTGGTCCTGGGCGCCGGCTCCCTCGGTGAATCCGTCGGTGTAGAGCAGCACGGTGTCGCCGGGCAGCAGTTCCAGCTCAGTCACCGGATGGTGCGGTTCCGGCAGCACGCCCAGCAGGGGGCCGCGGATGTCCATGGGCGCGGTGCGGCCGTCCGCGCGGCGCAACAGGGGCGCGGGGTGGCCGGCGCAGGTGATCTGCAGGCGGGCGGGAGTGCGGGAGGAGTCGAGGACGGCGTACACGAGGGTGCAGAAGGGGGTGTTCTGGCGGCGCAGGGCGCTGTTGACGAGGTTCAGGACATGACCGGGGTGGCTGGTGTGCTGGGCGGCCGCCCACAGGGTGTGACGGACCAGGCCGGTGATGGCGGCGGCGTGCGGACCCTTGCCGCACACGTCGCCCAGGACCAGGATGTGCCGGCCGTCGGGGGCGGTGAAGGCGTCGTAGAAGTCGCCGCCGATGTGCAGGCCTTCGCTGTAGGGGGCGTAGCGTGCGGCGAGGTCGAAGCCGGGCAGGGCGGGCAGGTGCGGGGGCAGCAGGGGGCGCTCCAGGGCCCGGGTGGTCTGGCGCAGGCGGCCCAGGAGGCGGTCCTGCTGTGTGCCGACGGCTATCTGGTCGGCGACGTTCGCCAGGGTGACCAGGGTGGAGGCGGGCAGGGCGAGGCGGGTGGTGAGCGACAGGACGCCGAGCAGTTCCTCCCCGGAGATCAGGGGATAGCCGGCGAACGAGCCCTCGCCGCGTTCCTGGCCGGTGTGCGGGCCCGGGGAGGCGGCGGTGTTCCAGTAGGGACGGCCGGTGGCGACGACCCCTTCGACCAGCGGGCGCTCGTTCTGGGGGCACGCGGAGACGGCGCCCGGCACGGGGTCGGCGACGGAGCAGGTGGTGTGCGCCAGTTCGCCCTGGTCGCTCAGCGTCCAGATGCAGGCGCGATCGGCGCCCAGGCGGTCGGTCAGGGCCCGCACGCACCGGCGCAGACGTTCGGGCAGCTGCCCCGGCGCCGTCATCGCGGCGGCCACCTCCGCGGTGAGCAGGGCGTGGCTGGTGCGCTCGGCGAGTTTGCGCTGCGCGTGCAGACGGTCGGTGACGTCCTCGGTCAGGACGAGGGTGCGGCCCCGTCCTTCGAGGTCCAGCACCTGCTGGGCGGCGACGCGCACGGCCTGGGCGGTGCCGTCGGCCCGGGTGCGCTCGAAGACCGCGTCGGGTTCGACGGCCCGCCCCTGCTCGGAGGCGGAAAGAAGGTGACCGGCGAGCGCGACGCGCTCCTCGGCGGGGAACAGATCCGTCATCGGGCGGCGCAGCGAGTCCGCTTCCGTCAGCTCCAGGACGTCGGCGGCCCGGCGGTTCCAGGCGATCACCGCGTCACCGTCCAGCATGAGCGCGCCGATCGGGGCCTGGTTCAGGAACTGCCCCAGCAGACGCTCCCCCAGCTGCCGGTGGATCGACAAGCCCGAGGAGAGCTGCTGCTGGGCCGCCGCCCGCGCCGCGGCGTACGCGCGACGACGGGTCAGCGCCTCCAGCAGTTCGCGAACGGTGTCGGCCAGCGGCTGTGCCCCGTCGGGGTGGACACGACGGACGAGGTCGTCGGAGAACAGCAGTGGGAGCACGGTGAGCTCGTCCTGGGTGGCGGGGGTGGCCGGCACGGCGACCACCAGGTCCGCGGCATGGGGACGCAACGCGTGGATCACGCCCACCGGCACGGACACCGCCTCCCCCAGCACCACCACCGTGGGCCGGCGCTGACCGGGCGTTCCGCCCGCGTACGCCAGGACGTCGTCGGCCGTGCTCTCGACGATCTCCGCCGTGGCTCCCAGGTCGCGGGCGACGGCGGCGGCGGTCCGGTGGGGGACGTCCACCAGCAGCAGCAGGGGCTGGGCGTGCTCCACCTGTCAGCCCTCCAGCAGCGGTTCGTCCAGCAGCGCCCTGCCGGTCCACACCCGCAGCACGTCCGTGACGGGGGACATCACGTGCGCGGCGCGGGCGTCCCGGAGCATGCGGTGCAGCGGCGACTGGTCGGCGTATCCGACCCCGCCGACCAGGGTCAGGGCGTCGTTGACGGTGGCCTCGGCCGCATCGGCGACCTCCGCCTTGGCCGAGGCCAGACCCGGCAGGGCCTGGGGTCCGCCGGCCTCCGCCTCGGCGGCGGCGTGGTAGATCAGCCGCCTGGTTCGCTCCACCCGGGCCCACATCGTGCCCAGCCGGTGCTGGACGACCGGCTGGCCGGCGGCGGGCCGCCCCCCGCGCGCACTCCTGCGCCGCAGCAGATGGGCGCGGGTCTCCTCCAGCGCCGCCGCGGCGACCCCGAGGTAGGTGCCGGCCATGGCCATCAGGAAGTAGGGGGCGACGACGTTGAAGACGTACCAGATCTCGTCGCCCTCCTCACCGAGCAGGCACCGGGCGGGGATCTCCACCCCGGGCAGCTCCAGACGGCGCGAGGAGTTGCCGCGCATGCCGAACCCCTGCCAGGAGTCCCCCCAGACGAGCCCGGGGGTGCCGGCGTCGACCACCGTGCAGGAGAACTGGCCGGGCGGAGTGCCCGGTCCGGCCGCGACCGTCGACACCACGTAGGAGTCCGCGTGCCCGGCGTTGGTGACGAAGCTCTTCGCACCGGTCAGCAGCAGCCGGTCGGAGCCGCTGCGCTCCATGCGGGTCTGGGGCAGCCAGAACTCGGCCCCCGTCATCGGCTCGGACAGCGCCAGGGTCGTCAGGTGCTCGCCGGCGCCGATCGGCTCCAGATAGCGTTCCTGGTGCAGGGGGCCCGCCTTGGCCGCGATCACCGCCGACGCCACCAGATGCATCCCGAAGCAGATGGACGTCGACGCGCAGGCCCGCCCGGTCGTCTCACCGACCTGTGCGACCGCCAGCAGCCCGTGCCCGAGGCCGCCGGAGTCCGCGGGAACGACGAGCCCGCCCAGAGCGGTCCGCAACGCCGCCATGCCGTGCGCCGGCCAGCGCTGCTCCGCGTCCACCGCGGCGGCCTCCGGCGCCAGGACCTGCTCGGCGATCTCCCGCGCCAACGAGACCGCGGCCCCCAGCTCCAACCGCGCCACCGCTCTACCCGCTCCCTCGTACCCAACCGGCCGGGCGCCTCGTCGGATGCCACCACACCGGCACCGTGTCCGGACGACCATCATCCTCAGCCTAGCGGCCGGCCACCTCGTCCCCGGCATGCGCGGCCCCGCCGGGCGGCCCTGGCCGGGTGCCGTTCACCACAGCCTCCCGCCCGCTCGCCGTCCGGCAGCAGGCTTCAGCCCCGCGGCGGACACGGCGCCGGGTGAGGGAGACCGTCCCGGTCCGGCGGGGGCCCGCCCCGGACCCGCCCCAACCGGTCCCTCTAGGCCGCCCCGAACGCCGAGAAGGCCCACCCCGTGGCCAGGTGCACCGCGTCGTCCGGGAGGGCGCTCCGGGCGTCCCGCAGGGCCTCGGCCAGGGACAGGCCGGCGCCCAGGCCCTTGTGCAGGGCGAGCATGAGCGGCACCACCGCCGCGTCGTTGACGGGCGCGCTGCACGCCACCACGCCGGCGGTGCCCAGCGGCAGCAACGCCGTGACCAGGCCGAGCAGTTCGTCGGCGCCCACCGACGCGAACCGCGCGGTGTCGCAGCAGGACAGGATGATCCGGTACGGACTGCGGGCGAGCCGTTCGAAGTCGTGCACGATGAGTGGGCCGTCGGCCATCGTCAGCGACGAGAACAGGGGGCTGTCCGCGCGGAAGGCGCCGTGCGCGGCGATGTGCGCGAGCGCGGCCCCGTCCAGTTCGCGCAGCACTCGCGCCGCGTGCGCGTCGCCGTCCTCGAGGACGACCGGCGAACCGTACCGGGCCGCCAGTTCCGGCACCTCCGCGCCGCGCGTCGCCAGTCCCGGCCCGCGCACCAGCACCTGCCGCCCGCCCGGCGGCGGTTCCGTCCCGAGGGCCCGCAGCCAGCTGCCCGCCGACGGCGACACGCTGACCACCCGCTCCCGCAGCGACGGCAGCAGCGCCCACGGCACCCGGTGCAGCGAGCCCGGCGGCACGATCACGAGGGGACCCGAGCCCAGATGACGCGCGGCCGGGCCCAGCAGCAGCTCCTCCAGCCGGCGGCCCGCCGCCTCCACCACCGGCAGCCGCGCGTCGGCGCCCGGGTGGGCCAGGCGCCGCAGGCCGGCCTGCACGTACTCGGCCTCGCTCACCGCATCCGCCAGCCGCCCGGCCTCGAACCGCCGCACCCGTCCCCCGCCGCACAGCAGCACATGCACCCGCCCGTCGAGGACCGCGAGTTCGACCAGCCGCCCCTCGCCGAGCCGCTCCAGCAGCCGCGCCGGGTCGAAGCGGTCGCCGCCACCGGGCGCCTCTCCGCGCAGGTGCAGCGTCCGGGACCGGATCTCCCGCTCCAGGCGCCGCTGCTCCCGCTCCAGCGCCGGGACCGGATGCCCCTCCTGCCGGGCGGCCTCCGCGCGGGCCGCGATCTCCCGGAACGCGGTCAGGCCGCTGAGCAGCGCCGGGTCGGCGGGCGGCCGGGTGGGCGGGGCGGACAGCACCGTCGCCCGCCAGCGCTCGCTCCACACCAGCAGCCGTCGCGGCTCACCCGAGGCGAGACTGGCCTGCTGGGCCAGCGCCGCCAGCTCCGCGCCCCGCGCGGTGGCCCGCGCCCGCAGCTCCGAGGCCCCGAGCGTCATGCGGTGCTCGTCGAGGACGTCCAGCCCGCGCCGGCACGCCTCCAGCACGCCCCGGCGCGAGCCGGCCGCCCGCGCCCGCAGCGCCTGCGCGACCCAGCCCGTCACCCGGGCCGGCGGCGGCCCGCTGTGACGGCTGCGCGCGGCGTCGGCCAGGTGCCGTTCCGCGTCCGCCGTCCAGCCGAGGGACAGCGCGATCCGGCCCGCGAGCAGCGACGCCTCCGGCGCGGCCGGCGAGCCCGCGGCGGCCAGCCGCTCGGCCACCCTCGCCGCGTCCGCGACCAGCCGTCCCGAACGGCGTCCGGTCGCCACCCGCGCCTCGATCAGCACCAGCCGGGCGTGCGTCTCCCACCAGGCCCGCCGCTGCCCGGCGAACAGCCGTACGGCCGCCGCGGCGCGGGCGATCGCCGTGTGCGGGTCGTCCGCGAGCCGGGCGGCGCGTGCGGCGGCGAGCAGCAGTTCCGCCTTGCGCGTGGACTGGCCGCCGATGCCGTCCAGGGCCGCGATCGCCGCGTCCGCCTCGGCCAGCGCCTCCGGGGCGAGCCCGGCGGCCATCAGCACCTCGCAGCGCCGGATGTTCAGCATGAACGTCGGCGTGCCCAGCTCGGCGTACCGCTCCCCGGCCTCGTCGAGCAGGCGCAGCGCCGCCGGGATGTCACCGGAGCGGAAGGCGGCCAGGCCCCGGCTCTCCACGGCGTCGGCCTTGTCGTGCTCCTGGCCGGTGGTGTCCCACAGCGCCTGGGCGGCGGTGAAGTCGGCGTCGGCCCGCTCCACCGCGCCCAGCGCCAGGTGCACGGTGGCGCGCAGCGTGAGCGCCCGCGCCGTCCAGATCACGTCGCCGGCCTGCCGCAGCACCGGGATCGCCCGGCGCACGTCGTCCAGGGCCTCACGGTGCCGGCCCAGCACCCACCACACGTACGCCCGCCGGTACAGCACCCGCGCCCGGGTGTGGCCGCTCCCGCGCGCCACACCGCGGTCGAACGCCTCCAGACCCCGGCGCGTGCTTCCCGCGTGCACCAGCGCGACCCCGAGCGTGGCCAGCACGTCGGCCTCGCGCTCGGCGGACTCCGCACGCGCCGCCAGGTCCCGCGCCCGCCGCAGATGCCGCAGCGCCAGCCGCATGTCGCCGAAGTCCCGCTGCCAGATGCCGATCACCTGGTGGGCCACGGAGGCGTGCGACGGCGCCGGGGCGGCGGCCAGCAGCCCCCTTGCCCGCACGAGGGCCTCACCCGGGTCGGCGAAGACCATCGGCAGCAGTTCGAGAACCGACTCGCCTCCCGCTGTCACCCCACGGATGGTAGTGGTCACCGCGCCGTGTCCGGAACCGTGTCACCCGGTTTGACGATGTATCAAGTGACGATCCGGCGGCTCTGCATGACGACCGCCGTCACCAGGGGGAGGACACGCATGGCACCACAGCGGTTCCACGAGCAGTTCCAGCAGATCCAGCGCTCCATGCCCGACGTGCCTCTGGCGATGGGCCCGGACGACTCGGGGGAGTTCCTCTACGAGAGGGGCGTCGTGCTGGCCCGGGACGGCGAGGAGGCGCACCTCGTCGAGGACACCGTGCGCACCCACTTCGCCGAGGCGCCCGGTCTGGTCGCGGACCACGTGCGCCGGGCGGGGCCCCAGGCCAACCGCACGGGCGTCACCCGCATCCAGGTCGGCGACCCGGGCGAGGGCGACCACGGCGGCGACCGGACCGTCGCGCACGCCCTGCGTGCCCTGCGCGAGCACGAGGGGCGCGCCGGACGGCGGCTGGTCAGCCGCAACCACGTGGTGTCGATCGCGGTCAACGCCTGCCCCGGCGACGAGCCGGTGCCCGCCCCCCGCGCCGAGGGCGTCAACCCGGCGCCCGCCGCCGCCCACGACCCCGCCGGCACCCCCGTGGACGTGCTCGTCATCGACACCGGCCTCATGCACGACTACCGGTCCTTCCCGCTGCTCGCGCACGTCGAGGGCGACGGCCAGGTCAGGGAGACCGACGACAACGGCGTCCTGCAGCAGTACGTCGGTCACGGCACCTTCATCGCCGGGCTCCTCGCGGCCGTCGCCCCAGACACGCGCATCACGGTCCGCGGCACCCTCAACGACGCCGGCGCCGTCCTCGAGTCGGACTTCGGGCACAAGCTCTTCGAGGCCGTGGACCAGCAGGGGTGGCCCGACATCATCAGCCTCTCCGCCGGCACCTCCAACGGCCGCACCGACGGGCTGCTCGGCGTCGACGCCTTCATGCGCGAACTGCGCGACCGGGGCACCCTGCTGGTCGCGGCGGCCGGCAACAACGCCAGCGCCACGCCGTTCTGGCCCGCCGCCTACGCCGACCTGCCCGGCTTCGCCGAATCCGTGCTCTCGGTCGGCGCGCTGCGCGGCGACGGCGAGTACGGCGCCTGCTTCACCAACCACGGCGCCTGGGTGAAGGCCTACGCCCCCGGCGAGCGGCTCACCAGCGCCCTCACCGGCTTCGACACGCCCGTGCCGTACGTCTACCAGCACTCCACCTACGACGCCTGCCGCTACGGGTTCACCTACGCCTGCACCTGCCGCTACCCGCGGCACACCGGCGCGCTGAGCGAGGAGCAGGGCAGCGCCCCCGGCAAGCCGGACCAGGTGATGTTCGAAGGGTTCGCACAGTGGAGCGGCACCTCCTTCGCCGCCCCCGTGGCTGCCGGGATGGTCGCCGCGCACATGACCGCCCACAAGGAGAGCGACGCGCGCGCGGCCCGGAGCCGGCTGCTCGCGGCCACCACCGAGTACGCGGAAGTGCGCGGGGCGCACGTGCCGGCGCTGCGCCCGCCCACCTGGCGCCCGGTCCCCGCCCCGCGGACGGCTCCGCCGGTATGACGGCCGGAGCCGTCCCCGCCACGGCGTACGATGTCAGGTCGTACACGAGGGGTGGGACCGTGGACCGTACAGATGTCGGCGCGCTCGTCCGGGCCGCCGTCGACGGCGACGCGGCGGCCTGGAAGGCACTGGTGGAAGGGCTGAGCCCGCTGGTGTGGTCGGTGGTGCGCGGCCACCGGCTCTCCGACGCCGACGGGCACGAGGTCTACCAGACCGTCTGGTTCCGCTTCGCCCAGCACCTCGGCCGGATCCGGGAGCCGCACAAGGCGGGCGCCTGGCTCGCGAGCACCGCGCGGCACGAGTGCCTGCGCACGCTCAGAAGCCTCAACCGGCTGACGGTGACGGACGATCCGCGCCTGCTCGACCGGGTCAGCGACGAGCGCACGCCGGAACAGGCGGTGCTCGACTCCGAGGAGGCCGCCGCGCAGAGCGAGCGGATCCGGCGGCTGTGGCAGGAGTTCGAGAAACTCGGCGACCGCTGCCGTCAGCTGCTGCGTGTGCTCATGGCCTCGCCGCCGCCCAGCTACCAGGAGGTGTCCGCCGCACTCGGCATCGCGGTGGGCAGCATCGGACCCCTGCGCCAGCGCTGCCTGCGGCGCCTGCGCGCACGACTCGACGCCCGGGGGGCGAAGTGAGCGACGGTCACGAGGACGACGACCTCCTCGGCCGGCACGACGTCCATGACGACGGGTCCGGCGGGGACTGGGGCGCGCACCTGCTGGAGGAGGAGCTGCGGCAGGCCGCCGCCATTCTCGACCCGGTGCCGGACGCCCTGTGCCAGCTCGCCGTCGAGGCGTTCGTGCTGCACGACCTCGACGCCCGCGTCGCCGAGCTGACCTTCGACTCCCTGGCCGACGCCCTCCCCGTCAGGGGGGCCGCGGACGTGCCACGGATGCTGACCTTCAGCGCGGGCGACCTGACCGTCGACGTGGAGGTCGGCGAGGACGGGCTGATGGGTCAGGTGCTGCCGCCCCAGCCCGCTCGCGTCGAGGTGCTCAGCGGCCCCCGGCCCGGCGCGCCCCTCACCGCCGATGCCATGGGCCGCTTCACTGCCACCGCTCCGCCCGGCGGCCCGTTCGCCCTGCGGTTGCACGCGGGCGGGCAGGTGGTGGTCACGGAGTGGCTGCGGGCCTAGTAGTGCTTCGTCACGTTGGGTGATCACTGCTGGTGGTGGGCGTCCTCCTCGGCATGCGGTTGGGGGAGGTGGAACGGCTCCCACGTGAGTTCGCACGTCGCGCGGGCGGGCGTCGGCCGGTGGCCTGCCGGAGGTCAGGCCGAGACGGTGTCGACGAGGGCCGCCAGCGCCGCCGCGAGACGGTTCAGGCCCGGACCCGCCGGGCCGCCCGGCTCGGTCATGTAGGTGTCCCGGCGGATCTCCACCATCAGGGCGGTGACGCGGGAGTCCGTGCGGTAGAAGTCCAGTGGGACGTAGGTTCCGCCGAACGGGCTGTCCAGCCCGGTCTCCCCGCACTCCGCGAAGGCCTTCCGGGCCGCCTCGGCCAGCTCGCCCGGCGTGTGGAAGGAGTCGGTGCCCAGACACACGGGCGGCCGCGGTCCCTCGCCGTGCAGCTCGTAGGGCAGCGCGGTGGCGGGGTACGAGTGGACGTCGATGACGACGGCCCGGCCCGTGGCGGCCAGCCGTCCGGCCACCGCCTCGGTCATCGCCCGCGCGTACGGGCGGAAGTAGCGCTCGACGAGTGGCTCCGGGTCGGTGCCGTCCGGCCTGAGCACCTCCCGGTGCGTGGTCCGGGTGTACACCGCGCCCATGCCGACGGCGAGCATCTCCTCCCGCTCGTCCGGGAACCGCTCCGGGTCGACGACCAGCCGCGACAGCCGGTTGACGAACCGCCAGGGGGTGACGCCCGACAGGCCGGCGGCCACGGCCGCGAGCTCCGCGGTGTGCGCGTCGGTGATGTGGCCCAGCTCCCGCGCCAGCGCCGGGTCGTCCAGCACGATGCCCGCGCGCACCGCGGGCGGTATCTCCCGCGCCGAGTGCGGCACGTGCAGGATCACGGGCGACTCCTCCGCACCGGGCAGGAGTTCGAACGAGGGTGAGGACGAGGGTGCGGTGTCGGGCACGGGCTGCTCCGGGTCCAGGTCGTAGTGAGTGGGTCGCGGCAGGATCGTGCCACACGAAGATCATCGGACCTCGACGGGTACGACGGTCTCCGGGCTCCGGGCTCACCCCGCTTCCAGCACCTCCCGTACCAGCGCCCCGACCTGCTCCGTCTCGATGAGGAACCCGTCGTGCCCGTACGGCGACTCGACCACCCGCAAACGGTCCGCGCCCGGGACGAGCGCGGCCAGCTCCGCCTGCTGGGCGAGCGGGTACAGACGGTCCGAGTCGACCCCGGCCACCAGGGTGGGCGCGGTCACGCGGCGCAGTGCGGCGCGCGTGCCGCCCCGGCCGCGTCCGATGTCGTGGCTGTTCATCGCCTGGGTGAGCGTGACGTACGAAGCCGCGTCGAACCGCCGGACCAGCTTGTCCGCGTGGTGGTCGAGATACGACTCCACCTGGTGGCGGCCGCCCCGCCACGGATCCTCCGCGTCCTGCGCCGACCGGCCGAACCGCGCCTGCAGCTCCGGCTCGCTGCGGTAGGTGACGTGGGCGATCCGGCGGGCGAGACCGAGACCGGCGTGCGGGCCGCGCCCGGTGTCGTGGTAGTCGCCGCGCTGCCAGTGCGGGTCGCTGCGGATGGCGTGCAACTGGACGTTCGCCCAGGCGATCTGCTCGGCGCTCGCCGCGGCCGTCGTGGCGAGGAGCAGCAGCGCGCCCGTGCGCCCGGGATGCCCCACCGCCCATTCCAGGGCCCGCATGCCGCCCATCGAGCCCCCCACGACCAGGGCCCAGCGCTCGATGCCGAGGGCGTCGGCCAGCCGGGCCTCGGCCGCGACCTGGTCCCGCTGGGTCAGGAACGGGAACGCCCCGCCCCAGCGCCGCCGCCCGTCGGGGTGCGGCGAGGCCGGGCCCGTGCTGCCCTGGCAGCCGCCCAGCACGTTCGGCGCGACCACGAACCAACGGTCGGTGTCGAGCGCCCGGCCGGGCCCCACCAGCCCGTCCCACCAGCCCGGTGTGGGATGGCCGGCGCCGGCGGGCCCGGCGACATGGCTGTCCCCGGTGAGCGCGTGCAGCACCAGCACGGCGTTGGAGCCGTCCGGAGCCGGCCGCCCCCACGTCTCGAACGCCAGCCGGGCGCCCCGCAGTTCACCGCCCGCCTCCAGCGGCAGCGGCTCGCCCGGCACATGCCACCGGCGGCGCCCGGGCGGGTCCCCCTCCCGCCAGGCCCCGGTGGCCGGCGGGAGAGGGGCCGAGGCGTCCGCGGCGGCGAGGACGGCGCTCAGGACGCGCCCTTGGCGGCGCGGAAACCGGCCTCCAGGTCCGCCTTGAGGTCGTCGATTCCCTCCAGCCCCACCGACAGGCGCACCAGGCCCGGCGAGGCGCCCGTCGCCGCCAGCTCCTCCTCGGTCAGCTGGCTGTGCGTCGTGGAGGCCGGGTGGATGATCAGGCTGCGCACGTCGCCGATGTTGGCGAGGTGGCTGAACAGCTCCACCGCGTCCACGAACCGCCTGCCCGCCTCGACGCCGTCGCGCAGCTCGAAGGACACCACGGCCCCGGCGCCGCGTGGCAGGTACTTCCGCGCCGCCTCGTGCCAGCGGCTGGACGGCAGACCCGCGTAGTGCACGGCGGCGACCTCGTCGCGCTGCTCGAGCCACTGGGCGAGCGCCAGCGCGTTGGCGGAGTGCCGTTCGATGCGCAGGCTCAGCGTCTCCACGCCCTGCAGGAGCAGGAACGCGGAGTGCGGCGAGAGCGCCGGGCCGAGGTCGCGCAGCAGCTGCACGCGCAGCTTGGCCGCGAACGCGCCGGGGCCGAGAGCGGGCCAGTAGCGCAGCCCGTGGTAGCTGGGGTCGGGCTCGCTGAAGTCGGGGAAGCGCTCGGCGTGCGCCCCGAAGTCGAAGGTGCCCCCGTCCACCACCACGCCGGCGATCGTGGTGCCGTGCCCGCCGAGGAACTTGGTCGCCGAGTGCACGACGACGTCCGCGCCGTGCTCGATCGGCCGCAGCAGGTAGGGGGTGGGCACGGTGTTGTCGACGATCAGCGGCACGCCCGCCGCGTGCGCCACGTCCGCGACCGCCCGCACGTCCAGCACGTCGCCGCGCGGGTTGCCCAGCGTCTCCCCGAACAGCGCCTTGGTGTTCGGCCGGACCGCCGCCCGCCAGGCCTCCGGGTCGTCGGGGTCGTCGACGAACGACACCTCGATGCCGAGCCGCGGCAGGGTGTGCCGGAGCAGGTTGTAGGTGCCGCCGTACAGGGACGTGCTGGAGACGATGTGGTCGCCGGCGCCCGCCAGCGTGAGGAGCGCCAGGGTCTCGGCGGCCTGCCCGGACGCCAGCGCCACGGCCCCGACACCGCCCTCCAGCGCGGCGATCCGCTGCTCGAACACGTCCTGCGTGGGGTTGTGCAGGCGGGTGTAGATGTTGCCGGGCTCCGCCAGCGAGAACAGGTCGGCCGCGTGCTGGGTGTCCCGGAACTCGAACGACGTGGTCTGGTAGATCGGCGTTGCCCGCGCACCCGTCGCCGGGTCGGGGGCGGCGCCGGCGTGGATCTGGCGGGTCTCGAAGGACCACGCTCCGGAGCCGGCCCCGGTGGGCGTGTGCTGGGGCGTGTGACCGGCGGTGACGGAGTCGACGGGCTGGCTCATGGTGCTGCTCCCTGGAACGAGGTGCGGAATGCGGGGTGCGCGCGGCGGACCGCGGTGTGCGTGACGGAACGTGCCCTCGGCCCCCGCGTGCGGGCGTGCCCGCACGCGGGCACGCCGGTCTGCGGGCACGCCCGGTGCGCGGGCGGAGGGGGGAGAGAAGGGAGAGTGCTGCGGAAGCCGGAGCGGAGCGTCAGCTCGCGGCGCGACAACCCATGGTGGTGACACGCGCGTAGTCGACGTGGCGGCGGGTCACGAGCAGGGTCATGCGAGGAGACAACCACGGGGGAGCGGGGCGCACCAGCACCTGGTGGAAGATGACATACAGCCGTCACACAACGACTGCGCCCCGCTCCCCGGCGGTGTGCCGGGGAGCGGGGCGGAGCGGTCACGGGCCCCGTCGGGCCCGCCGGGTGGTCACCCGCGTCAGCTCAGGGACGCCAGCGCATCGTTCCAGGTGGCGGACGGGCGCATGACCTCGGCGGCCTTCGCCGGGTCGGGCTGGTAGTAGCCGCCGATGTCGGCCGGCTCGCCCTGGACGGCGGCGAGTTCCTCGACGATCTTCTGCTCGTTGGCGGCGAGCGTCTCGGCGAGCGGGGCGAACGCCTTGGCCAGGTCGGCGTCGTCGCTCTGCCCTGCCAGCTCCTGCGCCCAGTACAGGGACAGGTAGAAGTGGCTGCCGCGGTTGTCGATGCCGCCGACCCGGCGGGTCGGGGACTTGTCCTCGTTCAGGAACGTCGCCGTGGCCCGGTCGAGGGTGTCGGCGAGGACCTTGGCGCGGGTGTTGCCGGTGGCCTCGGCGTACTGCTCGAAGGACGGCACCAGGGCGAAGAACTCGCCGAGGGAGTCCCAGCGCAGGTAGTTCTCCTTGACCAGCTGCTGGACGTGCTTCGGCGCGGAGCCGCCGGCGCCCGTCTCGAACAGGCCGCCGCCCGACATCAGCGGGACGACCGACAGCATCTTGGCGCTGGTGCCCAGCTCCAGGATCGGGAAGAGGTCGGTCAGGTAGTCGCGCAGGACGTTGCCGGTGACGGAGATGGTGTTCTCGCCGCGGCGGATGCGCTCCACGGAGAACTTCGTCGCCTCGACGGGGGACAGGACGCGGATGTCCAGGCCCTCGGTGTCGTGCTCCGGCAGGTACGCGTTGACCTTGTCGATCAGGTTGGCGTCGTGGGCGCGGGTCTCGTCCAGCCAGAACACCGCCGGGTCGCCGGTGGCGCGGGCGCGGGTGACGGCGAGCTTCACCCAGTCGCGGACCGGGGCGTCCTTGGTCTGGCAGGCGCGGAAGATGTCGCCCGCGGAGACGGTCTGCTCGATGACGGCGTCGCCGCCCGCGTCGACGAGGCGGACCGTGCCGGTGACCGGGATCTCGAACGTCTTGTCGTGGCTGCCGTACTCCTCGGCCTTCTGCGCCATCAGACCGACGTTGGGGACGGAGCCCATGGTGGACGGGTCGTAGGCGCCGTTGGCGCGGCAGTCCTCGATGACGGCCTGGTAGACACCCGCGTAGCTGGAGTCCGGCAGGACCGCGAGGGCGTCGTGCTCCTGGCCGTCCGGGCCCCACATGTGGCCGGAGGTGCGGATCATGGCGGGCATGGAGGCGTCGACGATCACGTCGGAGGGCACGTGCAGGTTGGTGATGCCCTTGTCGGAGTCGACCATGGCCAGCTCCGGGCCCTCGGCGAGCTCGGCGTCGAAGGAGGCCTTGATCTCGGCGCCCTGCGGCAGGTTCTCCAGGCCCTTGAAGATGCCGCCCAGACCGTCGTTCGGGGTCAGGCCGGCCGTGGCGAGCGCCTCGCCGTACTGCGCGAACGTCTTCGGGAAGAAGGCACGCACCACGTGACCGAAGATGATCGGGTCGGAGACCTTCATCATCGTGGCCTTCAGGTGCACGGAGAACAGCACGCCCTCCTGCTTGGCCCGGGCGACCTGCGCGACGAGGAACTCGCGCAGCGCGGCGACGCGCATGACGGAGGCGTCGACGACCTCGCCCTTGCGGACGGGCACGGACTCGCGCAGCACGGTGGTGGAGCCGTCGTCGCCGACCAGCTCGATGCGCAGGTTGCCGTCCTCGGCGATGACGACGGACTTCTCGGTGGAGCGGAAGTCGTTCTCGCCCATGGTCGCCACGTTGGTCTTGGACTCGGCGGTCCAGGCGCCCATGCGGTGCGGGTGGGTCTTGGCGTAGTTCTTGACCGAGGCGGGGGCGCGGCGGTCGGAGTTGCCCTCACGCAGGACCGGGTTCACGGCGGAGCCCTTGATCTTGTCGTAGCGGGCGCGGATCTCGCGCTCCTCGTCGCTCTTCGGGTCGTCCGGGTAGTCCGGCAGTGCGTAGCCCTGGCCCTGCAGCTCGGCGATCGCGGCCTTGAGCTGCGGGATGGACGCCGAGATGTTCGGCAGCTTGATGATGTTGGCCTCGGGCTTCTTGGCGAGCTCACCCAGCTCCGCCAGCGCGTCCGGGATCCGCTGGTCCTCGTTCAGGTACTCCGGGAACACGGCGATGATGCGCCCGGCCAGCGAGATGTCCCGGGTCTCCACGGCGACGCCCGCCCGCGAGGCGTACGCCTGGACCACCGGCAGGAAGGAATACGTCGCCAGGGCCGGGGCCTCGTCAGTGTGTGTGTAGATGATGGTCGAGTCAGTCACCGGGTGCTCCGCTCCACGTCTGCAACATTGCTCGACATCAAGATATCTCGTGAGTGCCCCCGGCTCGACAGGGGTCCGGGCCGGATCCGCCCGGCCCGGCCGCGGCGCGTGCGGCCGCGGGCCGTCTCCCCGGCCGCCTGGTGCCCACCGCCGTCAGCGCGGGCCCGCGGCGGGCGCTTCGCCCGACAGCTCGCGCTGGATCCAGCGGCAGATCACGTCCACCACCCAGGCACGCTCCGCGCGGCTCAGTTCCCGGCCCTTGGGGATGCCGTGCCAGCGCTGGAGACAGGTGCGGCAGCACGTGGCGGTGGCGTGCTGGGCGACGAACACCGGGTGCCCCCGGTAGGGCGTCTGCCTGCCGTCCTTGTAGGGCTCGGCCGGCGCCAGCCGGCGCGCGATCAGGTCGTAGGCGTGCCACCGAAGGGTGGAGGGGCCGTGCAGCTCGGCGGTGGCCCGATCCCTTCCGCGCAGGTGGAACTTCGCGCGGAAGGGGTGGCGCGCGACGGCGTCCAGCCGCCGGTCGATCGCGGAGACCGGCGTCGGGCGTGTGGAGGGGTCCGGGTCGGAAGTCATACTGCTTCGAGCATACGGAATGCGGACACACAGCACCTGGACCGCCGGCCCGTGCCCATGGTTGTGTGCGGCCATGTGCCCCATGGGCGGCAGCCGGCCGCACGACCGGCGTACCCGGTCACGAGCGTGTTCCGGTCGGCTTGTAGGAGAAGCCGCCGGCGGGGGTGGTCCGCTCGGTGCGTCCGGCGGCACACAGCGAGACGCCGGGGCGCGGCATCACCCTGGTGGACCGGAGCGATACGTCCCATCGAAACCCCCGGCAGGCTTCCGTCGCCCGCGGGCGCGCTCGACCGGCCGGCCGACAACGCCGTGATCGCGGGGCGCCAGGGCGTCCCGTGGCGGCCGGTGGCCGTCATGCGCATCCACCGGAGCGATGCGACGATCGTCGGTGACCGGCAGCCGACCGCGCACGGGCCCGAGCCCGCCGAGGGCCCGGCTCGGGGGTCGGCCACGGGTGCTGTGCTCCGATGATCTGAGCCGAGGTGAGAAGCGCAGTGATCAGCAGGAGACTCTTCGTTCAGGCCACTCTGGCAGGCGGAACGTCACTCCTTCCCGTTGCCGGTACGGCGATGCCGCGGGCTTCGCCGGCAGAAGCAGAAGTCCTCGATCCGGCGGCGATACGGAAGTACGTGGCCGAACTGGTGATACCCCCCGTCATGCCGCTGGACAGCCGGGTCGGCCGGGACAGCTACACGATCGGAATCCGGCAGTTCCGGCAGCAGGTGCTTCCCCCGGGCATGCCGGCCACCACCGTGTTCGGATACGGCTCGACCGGGCATCCCGAAACGTTCCACTCTCCCGCGTTCACCATCGAAGCCCGGTACGGACGAGCGGTCCAGGTCAGGTGGGTCAATCAACTGGTCGACACGAACGGCGGACATCTGCCGCATCTCCTGCCGGTCGATCCCACACTCCACTGGGCGAACCCACCGGGCGGGGCCAGGCGGCGGGACTCGCGCCCCACGTTCACCTCGACGCCCGGACCGTACGGCGGACCGGTTCCCGTCGTCACCCACCTGCACGGCGGGGCGAACACGGAGGAGAGCGACGGATACGCCGAGGCCTGGTACCTGCCCGCCGCGCGGGACATTCCCCGCGGTTACGCCCGAGTCGGATCCTTCTACGAGGAGTTCGCGAAGAAGTCCGAGGCGAAGTTCGGTGTGCCCTGGGACCCGGGCGAGGCCGTCTTCCACTACGCCAACCACAGCCGGGCCGCCACCCTGTGGTTCCACGACCACACCCTGGGCATCACCCGGCTGAACGTGTACGCCGGAATGTCGGGCTTCTACCTGCTGCGCGGCGGGCCGTCTGACCTGGGGGAAGGCGTCCTGCCCGGACCTGCGCCGAGGCTCGGTGACCCGCCCGGCACGCGCTACTACGAGATCCCGGTCGTCGTCCAGGACCGTTCGTTCCGCACCGACGGGGCCCTGTTCTATCCGGCGAGCCGGGCACTCTTCGACGGGTTCAAGGGCCCTTATGTGCCCGGCAGCGACATTCCGCCGATCTGGAACCCCGAGTACTTCGGCAACGCGATGGTCACCAACGGCAGGACCTGGCCGGTGCTGCCCGTGGAGCCGCGCCGCTACCGGCTCAGGTTCCTCAACGGCTGCAACGCTCGTACCCTGATCCTGAAGATCGTCGCCGATCCGCTGGCCCGCAGGCCGGTACCGGAAAAGCTCGCGCTGTGGCAGGTCGGAAGCGACGGAGGCTTCCTGCCCGCGCCCGTTCGGCGCGACCAACTGCTGCTCGCCCCGGCCGAACGCGCAGATGCCATCGTCGACTTCTCCTCAGCCCCGGTCGGCACGGAGCTGTACCTGATCAATGAGGGGCCGGACGGCGTGTTCACGGGAGGTACGGTCGGGACCGGCTTCCCCGCGGCGAACCCGAAGACCACCGGGCAGGTCATGAAGTTCGTGATCGAACCGCTCGTCACGGCGGACACCTCGACGCCTCCCGCACAGCTCACGCTGCCACCCTTCGAGCCCCTGGGCGCGGCCGACCGCAACCGGCAGGTCAGTCTCGGCGAGGCGGCCTCGGCCCGTGTGCCGGGCGTGAGCCCGCGCGAAGTGCTGCTCGGCGTGATCGGTCCGAACGGCAAACCGAAACTCCTGGGGTGGGCCGATCCCATCACGGAGAACCCGGCCGTGGGATCGACGGAGATCTGGGAGATTCACAACCTGACGACGGACGCCCACCCCATTCACATCCACGAAGTGCAGTTCCAGGTCGTCGACCGGCAGACGCTCCCGGCCGGCGGCCGTCGTCCCCCGGAGGCGTGGGAGCGCGGTTTCAAGGACACGGTGCTCGCCTATCCGCAGGAGACAACCCGGGTCAAGGTGCGCTTCGGCCAGGCAGGCCGGTACATGTGGCACTGCCACCTGCTGGAACACGAGGACAACGAAATGATGCGTCCGCTGCGCGTCGGTCCGGCCTGACGTCCGACTCAAGAGAGCGCTGGAGCCCGCCGCCGTGGAAAGTGGAGGGTCCGCCGCCCACTCGTCTGTCTGCAGGAGCACGGTCGTGTTGCGGCGCACGACCGTGCCGACCGTGGCGGCGGCCCCGTGCGCGCCGGTCCGTGAACGTCGGCGCGCACGGTCCTCGTGTCAGTCGGCGACGGCCGTTTCCGACGGCACACCGCCGTCGCTGCGCTGGTGCGGTATGACGACGGAGCCCTGCTGCAGGGCGACGGTCCGTGCGGGCGCCGGGATGCGGATGCCCTCCTCGCGGTACCGCCGGTGCAGGCGCTTGATGAACTCGTGCTTGATCCGGTACTGGTCGCTGAACTCGCCGACGCCCAGGATGACCGTGAAGCCGATCCGCGAGTCGCCGAAGGTGTGGAAGCGGATGGCCGGCTCGTGCTCCGGCAGGGCGCCGGTGATCCCGGTCATCACCTCGGCGATCACGTCGGTGGTCACCCGCTCCACGTGGTCGAGGTCGCTGTCGTAGCTGACCCCCACCTGCACCAGGATCGTCAGCTGCTGCTCGGGACGCGTGTAGTTGGTCATGTTGGTCTTCGCCAGCTGCCCGTTGGGGATGACCACCAGGTTGTTGGACAGCTGGCGGACCGTGGTCTGCCGCCAGTTGATGTCCTCGACGTAGCCCTCCTCGCCCGTGCTCAGCCGGATGTAGTCGCCGGGCTGCACGGTCTTGGAGGCGAGGATGTGGACGCCGGCGAAGAGGTTGGCCAGGGTGTCCTGCAGGGCGAGCGCCACGGCCAGGCCGCCGACACCGAGGGCGGTCAGCAGCGGCGCGATGGAGATGCCGAGCGTCTGCAGCACGATCAGGAAGCCGATCGCCAGTACCAGGACGCGAGTGATGTTGACGAAGATCGTGGCCGACCCGGCGACGCCGGAGCGGGACATGGTCACCGCCCGCACCAGGCCGGCGATCACCCGGGCCGCCGTCAGCGTCGACACGAAGATCAGCAGCACGCTCAGTGTCTGGTTCACGGTGTGCTGCACGGTGCGGGCCAGCGGCAGCACCGCCGCCGCGGCGGCCGCGCCGCCCGCGACCGCGGCCCACGGGACCACCGTGCGCAGCGCGTCCACGATGACGTCGTCCCCGCTCCAGCGGGTCCGGCCGGCGTGCTTGCCCAGCCAGCGCATCAGCATGCGCAGCAGCAAGGCCGCCACCAGGCCGGCCGCCAGGGCGATGCCGGCGAGGAGGAGATCGTCGAGGGTCAGTGCGCGGCTCATCGATCACCTCCGGGAAGACGCGCTGCGGCGCACGGGGCCGCCGACGGCCGGATGTGGGGTTGCGTCACGTTGCCACCTGTTCGGTTCCGGGATGTGCGAGTGCGCCTGCCGACGCTCCGCGGGGAGGGTCGGCACCCGGCGCACCCGGTCATCCTGCCGTATCCGGCACGGTAGTTCGTACCGGGACGGGGCGGCCGGTGGACCGCCGGGGCCGGTGAGGCGCCGGCCGGACGCGGCCCCGCCCGGGCCGTTCGGGGCCCACGGCTTCGTCGCCGGACACCGGCGCCGCCGCTCGCCACGGACGGCGCTCGCGGTGCACGGCGACCGCGTCGTCGCCGTCGGCTGCGTCGGCGACCTCGCCCGTCTCCGGGGCGCGGATGCCGGGGGCGCCGCCGCGGCCGCGCGACGCAGCGGGCGGCCGCGGTGGCCGCTGGGGCCCGTCACCCCGGCATCGCGCGCGCCGAGCCGCGCCTCAGGTGAAGGAACCGTGCCGTCCCGCGCCCGCGGCGAAGCGGGCGGCGCCCTCCGTGGCCCGCGCCAGGACGCCCGCACCGTGGCGCAGCTCGCTCCGCAGGGCACTCTCCTCGTCGAGACCTTCCTGGGCGTGGACCGAGGCCCGGTCGGAGCGCAGGCACTCCTGCGGGAACCGGGCGATCGCGGCGGCGAGCTCCTCGGCCTCGGCACGGGCCCGCCCGGTGGGTACGACCCGGTTCGCCAGCCCCATCTCGTACGCCTCCCGAGCCGGGACCGGGCGCCCGGTGAGGATCATGTCCAGCGCCCGGCCCGTGCCGATCAGCCGCGGCAGCCGTACCGTGCCGCCGTCGATCAGCGGCACGCCCCAGCGGCGGCAGAACACGCCGAACACGGCGTCCTCCTCCGCGACCCGCAGGTCGCACCACAGGGCCAGCTCCAGCCCCCCTGCCACCGCGTGTCCCGCGACCGCCGCGACGACCGGCTTCGACAGCCGCATCCGCGTCGGCCCCATCGGGCCGTCACCTTCCTCGGCCACCCGGTTCCCGTGCTCGGTGCCGATCGCCTTCAGGTCCGCGCCCGCGCAGAACGTGCCGCCCTCACCCCACAGCACCGCCACCCGGGCGTCCTCGTCGGCCTCGAACGCGCGGAAGGCGGCGGCGAGTTCGGCCGCCGTCGGGCCGTCCACCGCGTTGCGCGCCTCGGGACGGGAGAGGACCACGGTGGTGACGTGGCCCCGTTGCTCGATCCTGACCGGCATGGCGGCGACCTCCTCCTGCGCGACGAGACGGGCAGGCTACCCGCCGGTCAGCTCGCCGGACAGGTGCCGGCCGGCCCGGCGATCCGCCCGGAGCCCCGGCTTCTCCGCCCCCTGCGTTGACCTCAACGTAGCTCGAGGTTCTAGGTTCTGTTCCATGAGCATGGAGACCACCGCCTGGACGCAGTTGCACAGCGTCATGAACGCCCAGCAGGAGCGCCGCCCCTTCGCGCGCGCGACCCTGCGCCGCATCGCCGCATTCGCCCGGCCGCACCGCCGCCGCATCGCGTACTTCGTCGCCCTGGGGGTGGTGACCGCCCTGCTCGCCGTGGCGACGCCCCTGCTCGCCGGCCGCGTCGTCGACGCGATCGTCTCCGGCGGTGACGAGGGCACGGTCGTACGCCTGGCCCTGCTGATCGCCCTGCTCGCGGTGACCGAGGCGGCCCTCGGCATCCTCGGGCGGCGGCTGTCGGCGACGCTCGGGGAGGGGCTCATCCTCGACCTGCGGACGGCCGTGTTCGACCACGTGCAGCGCATGCCGGTCGCGTTCTTCACCCGGACGCGCACGGGAGCGCTCGTCTCCCGCCTCAACAACGACGTCATCGGCGCCCAGCGGGCGTTCAGCAACACCCTGTCCGGCGTGGTGAGCAACATCGTCACGCTGGTGCTCACGCTGGCCGTCATGCTCACCCTGTCCTGGCAGATCACGCTGCTGGCGCTGGTGCTGCTGCCGGTGTTCGTGGTGCCGGCCCGGCGGATGGGCAGCCGGATGGCCCGTATGCAGCGGGAGGCGGCCACGCTCAACGCGTCGATGGGCACCCGGATGACCGAGCGCTTCTCGGCGCCCGGCGCCACCCTCGTCAAGCTGTTCGGCCGCCCCGAGGAGGAGTCGGTGGAGTTCGCGGCCCGGGCCCGCCGGGTGCGCGACATCGGCATCCGCACGGCGACCGCCCAGTCGGCGTTCATCACCGCGCTCACCCTGGTGTCGTCCCTGGCGCTGGCCCTCGTCTACGGCCTGGGCGGCTTCTTCGCGCTGCGCGGCACCCTGGAGGCGGGCGCCGTCGTCTCCCTGGCCCTGCTCCTGACCCGCCTGTACGCGCCGCTCACCGCGCTGGCCGGCGCGCGCGTGGAGGTGATGAGCGCTCTGGTCAGCTTCGAGCGGGTCTTCGAGGTGCTGGACCTGAAGCCGCTGATCGAGGAGAAGCCGGACGCTCGCGAGGTGCCCGAGGGGCCGGTCGCCGTGGAGTTCGACGACGTCCGCTTTGGCTACCCGTCCGCCGACAAGGTGTCCCTGGCCTCGTTGGAGGAGGTGGCGACGCTCGACACCCGCGGCGGCGCCGAGGTGCTGCACGGCGTCTCCTTCCGCGCGGAACCCGGGCAGACGGTCGCGCTCGTCGGCTCCTCCGGTGCCGGCAAGTCGACCGTCGCCCAGCTGCTGCCACGCCTGTACGACGTCGACGCGGGCGCGGTGCGCGTCGGCGGGGTCGACGTCCGCGACCTGAGCTTCGCCTCCTTGCGGGCGACCCTCGGCATGGTCACCCAGGACGGTCACCTCTTCCACGACTCGGTGCGCGCCAACCTGCTGCTGGCCCGCCCGGCGGCCACCGACGAGGAGCTGTGGGACGCCCTGCGCCGGGCCCGCCTGGACGACCTCGTGCACTCCCTGCCCGACGGCCTCGACACCGTCGTCGGCGAGCGCGGCTACCGCCTGTCCGGGGGTGAACGCCAGCGCATGACCATCGCCCGGCTCCTGCTCGCCCGCCAGCGCGTCGTCATCCTCGACGAGGCGACCGCCCACCTCGACAACACCTCGGAGGCGGCGGTCCAGGAGGCGCTCACCGAGGCGCTGGAGGGCCGGACCGCGGTGGTGATCGCCCACCGGCTGTCCACGGTGCGCGCCGCCGACCTGATCCTCGTCGTGGAGGGCGGCCGCATCGTCGAGCGGGGCACGCACAGCGAACTCCTCGCGGCCGGCGGCCGGTACGCGGAGCTGTACCGGACACAGTTCGAGCAGCAGCGCGACGAGGTGGCGGTCGCCGAGCCGGCCGGGCGGGCGACGGGCGGCGAGCCGGCCGGGCAGGCGGCGGGCGAGGCGGTCGCCTGAGGCCCGGCGCACGGGGGCCCTGCCCCGCGACGCGCCCGGCCCGCACCGCCGCGCCCTTCGAGCAGGGGGCGCCCCCATGGCCGTACCGCCCGGAAGCCCACGTACGCCCGTCACGTGGGCTTCCGGGTGGTCGGCGCACACCTGCCTGTACGGGCTCCGGAGGACGGCTGCCGGCGCGCACCGGCCGGTACTGGGGGTCCCGGGCGGCCGGCCGACAGGTGCCCCCGGCCGGCGCGCGGCCGTCCCCGGGTGCCGGGACCGCAGCCGTGACCGGCCCCGGCGCGATGCGGCCGGTCTCGGCCAACGGCCCGCCGGGCCGCCGGGGCGACCGTGTTCAGGCGCCGGCCCGCCCGTCGCCCATGGCAGCGGCCCGCACCACGAACGGCCGCGAGACCACGGTGACGGCCACGGACACGGCGGCCAGAGCGGTGACCGCGGCCGCCGGCGTCACCGACTGCGCGAGCCCGCCTGCGATCGCGGCGCCGATGCCCTGCCAGGTCATCCGCCCGGCCGACTCCACGCCCTGCACCTGCCCGCGGACCGGGCCGGGGGTCAGGGCGAGCAACTGCTCCTGCAACGGCAGCGTCGCGGCGAACCCGGCACCGGCGACGAACACCGCGCACGTCACCACCGCCGACGGCGGGTGGAGCACGAACAGCAGGTAGGGGCCGGCGAGCAGCAGACGCAGCGCGAACGCGTACCGGCGCCGCTGCCTCGCGGAGAGCAGCCGCCCGACCGCCAGGTCACCGAGCAGCATGCCCGCCGATCCGGCCGCCAGCAGGATCCCGGCGTGCCCGGGGGAGTAGGGCAGGAACAGCGCCTCACAGCCGACGACCAGGCCGTTGGGGACCCACAGGTTGACCAGCAGGGCGCGCCGGCCGGGGTGGGAGAACAGGGCCACGTTCGCCGCCCAGGTCCGGCGCAGCCCGGGACGGCGGGACGGACGCACCGTCCGCTCCCGCACGGTCGCCGTCACCACCGCCGCCCCGAGCGCGGTGAGGACGGCGGCGACGACGAAGACCCCGCCCGGGCCGAGGACCCTCAGCAGCGCCGCACCGGCGGCGAAACCGACGATCGTCGCGCCGCCCGACGTGACGTTCATCAGCGAGCGCGCCCGTGCGTACGCGCAGGCGGGCACGACCTCGGCGAGCAGCCCCAGCCGGGTGCCGGTGCCCAGGGACTGGAAGAGCCCCAGCACCAGCAGCAGAGCGAACCGGGCCGCCAGGGGCAGTCCCGGAACGGCCTGCGCCGCCACCCCCAGCAGTGAGGCGCAGTGGAGGGCGAGCAGGGTGCGGCGCGGACGGCTCCCGTCCGCCACCGACATCAGCGTCATGGCGCCGAGCACGGTGGCGAACGTGGCCCCGTACATGCTCACCGCCGTCAGGAACGGGGACCCGGTCTGCCGGTCGACCAGTGTGCCGAGCGCGAGGCCGGACAGGGTGCCCGCGGCGGCCGTCAGCGTGAAGCTCGCGTACAGGCCCGCGAACTCCCTGCCGCGGAGCAGGGCCAGGTAGCCGGGGGAGGGAGGGGTCGGGGACGCGGATGCGATGACGTCGGAAGGCATGAAAAAAGCCTCCGGACAACACGCGCGGGGCGGGCCGAAGGCGACGGGGCAGCATAGCAGCCGTCGCCCGTTTCCGCGGCCGGACGGGAATGCCACGGCCGGGGTGGTGGTTGAACACGGCGTAGCTGACATGCACGGACCAGTAGGCCGTGATGTGGACGAGAGGAGAGGCACCGTGGCACGCAACACCACGCGTCCGGTCGTCACGCTGAGGTCGACGGCCGGCACAGGCGTCACCTACGTGACGCGCAAGAACCGTCTCAACGACCCCGACCGGCTGGTCCTGCGCAAGTACGACCCGGTGGCCGGGGAGCACGTTCCGTTCCGCGAGGTGCGGTGAACCAGGCGGTCCCGGCCGCCGACGCCCGGCGGACGGCCGACGGACGGAACGGAGCCGGGCACCCGTCCCGGGGCCCGCGTCGCCGGTGACCGGGCGCCCGTCCGGCGCCCCGAGTACGAGGAGGACGTGACATGAAGGTGCGCAACTCACTGCGTTCGCTGAAGTCCAGGCCCGGTGCGCAGGTGGTACGCCGCCGGGGTGTGACGTTCGTGATCAACAAGAGGGACCCGCGCTTCAAGGCCCGCCAGGGCTGAACCGGCGCGCCCCGACGGCCCGGCCCCCGCGATGCGCGGGGGCCGGGCCGTCGCCGTCCACGCCCGGTGCGCCGGAGCGGCCGTGCGCGCAGGGCAGGGCGGGCGCCTACCGCAGGTGCGTGCGTTCCCTGCGGACGGTGGGCCTCCTGCCCTTGATGGTGGTGCCCCGCAGCGCGCGGACGACGTCGTCGGCGGCCGACTCGGGGACCTCGACGAGGGAGAACCGGTCGGTGATCTCGATGCCGCCGATGTCCCGGGCGTCCAGCGCCGTCTCTCCCACGAGGGCGCCGAAAAGATCCTGGGGACGGATGCCGGAGGTCCGTCCGGCACCGACGAACAGACGTGTCATCCCCCGCGCAGGGACCCGGCCGCCGCGGGACGCGGGCCTGTCCCGCCGGTCACGGCCGCCCGGTGCGCGCTGCTGCGGCCGGAAGGAGGCCTGCGGGATCTCCTCCTCGTCCCCGCCGTCCATCTCGCCGGCTTCGTGGGCGAGCTTGACCGCGGCCAGGGCCACGTCCATGACGTCGAACTCCTCGGTGAGGGGTTCGACGACCCCCCGGAAGGGTTCGTAGCCGTCCTCCACCAGCGTCTCGCGCAGCGCTGCCCGGGTGAGCTCCATCCGGTGCGCCCGGAGATCGGCGACGGTGGGCAGCGCCTGTACGTCGATGGTGCGCCGGGTGGCCCGCTCGATCGTCTTCAGCGTGCGGTGCTCGCGGGGTTCGACCAGGGTGACGGCGACGCCGGCCCGGCCGGCCCGCCCGACCCGGCCGACGCGGTGCACGTAGGCCTCGGGCGCGCTGGGCAGGTCGTAGTTCACCACGTGGCTGAGGTTCTCGATGTCCAGGCCGCGCGCGGCGACGTCGGTGGCCACCAGCAGGTCGGCCGTCCCGGCGCGCAGCCGGCCCATCACGCGGTCGCGCTGCTCCTGGCTCATGCCGCCGTGCAGCGGCTCGGCCCGGTAGCCGCGGCCGTTGAGTGTGTCGGCGAGGTGGTCGACCTGGTCCCGGGTGCGGCAGAACACCAGGGCCGCCGTGGGCGTCTCGATGTCCAGGACCCGCCCGAGCGCCGCGGGCTTGTGCGAGCGGGGGACGACATACGCGGTCTGCCGCACCAGCGGTGCCTCGCCCTCGGCCGGCGCCGGGCGCTCGATGCGGATGCGCACCGGATCGTGGAGGTGGCGGCGGGCCATCTTCTCGATCCGCGCCGGCATCGTGGCGGAGAACAGCACCGTCTGGCGGTTCTCCGGCGTGTCGCCCAGGATCGCCTCGATGTCCTCGGCGAATCCCATGTCCAGCATCTCGTCCGCCTCGTCGAGCACCACGGTGGACAGGTGGTCCAGGCGCAGGCTGCCGCGGCCGATGTGGTCCAGCGCGCGTCCGGGGGTGGCGACGACGACGTCGACGCCCCGGTCCAGCGCCCGCAGCTGGTGCGCCATCGACTGCCCCCCGTAGACAGGCAGCACCCGGGTGCCCAGCTCCTGGCCGTAGCGGTGGATCGCCTCAGAGGTCTGAACGGCCAGCTCCCGGGTGGGGACGAGCACCAGTGCGGCCGGAGGCGCTCCCCGTCCGTCGGGCGGGGTGCGGTCGAGCAGGGGCAGGGCGAAGGCCGCCGTCTTGCCCGTCCCGGTCGCCGCCTGGCCGATGAGGTCCTGGCCCTCCAGCAGCGGCGGGATGGCCTCCCGCTGGATCGGCGTGGGCTCCTCGTACCCCAGGCCGGACAGCGCGCGCAGCAGCTCGTCCCGCAGGTGCAGATCGGGGAAACCAGCCGGTTCTTCGGGTGCCGGGGCTTCGGATGCCGGTGGTTCGGGTGCCGGTACCTCGGATGCCGGTGGTTCGGGTGCCGGTACCTCGGGTGCCGGGGCTTCGGATGCTGGTGGTTCGGGTGCCGGTGGTTCGGGTGCCGGTCCCTCGGAGGCCGGTGGTTCGGATGCCGGTCCCTCGGGTGCCGGTGGTTCGGGCGCCGGTGGTTCGGATGCCGGTCCCTCGGATGCCGGTGGTTCGGATGCCGGTCCCTCGGGTGCCGGTGCTTCAGGCGCCGGTTCTTCGGATGCCTGGGAGGCCATGCCCGCACTCCTCCAGTGGTCCGGGCCCAGATCCACCGGCGACTGCCTCCGCCCTTCCGGGGAGCCCTCCACCGGCCTGGGACCCTTCCAGGGTAGGGCACCCCCCCCACGCCACGGCGTGCCGTACCGCCCCCGTCGAGCGGGACCACCCCGCGGTCGGATCGGGCCCGGGCGTCGTCCCGTCGCGGGCGCCGTAGGACCGCCGGTGCCAGTGGTCCCTCACGGCATGGTGCCGGTCTCGATCATCATGGCGATGACGGCGTCGATGCCCCCTTCCGCCAGGCTCTGGCGCTGACGGTCCGCGCCGGTGCCCTGCTGCAGCAGGCGGTGCACCAGCGAGGTGACCTCACGGGTGTCACCGGCCGCGTCGAGCGCGGGACCGATGTGCGTCAGGAGCTGGCTGACGGCATCGCCGGCCCGGACACGGCGTCCGCCAGGATCGACGAGGTCCTCGCTCAGGCCGTGGCGGGCAGCCTGCCACATCGCGACCCGGAGCAGCTCCGGGTCGGGCACCGTCTGCTCCGCACCGGCCGCGATCTCGCGCAGCGCGGTGTCGACCAGCGCGCGCACCAGGCCGGTGAGCATCACGGCCTCGTCCGAGCGCAGCTGCACGTCCAGGCAGCGGACCTCGATGGTGGGGTAGTGCTCGGACAGGCGGGCCTGCCAGTAGAGCTGCCCCCGGTCGCCGATCACGCCGGTCGACAGCAGCCGCTGGATCCGCATCTCGTAGTCGGCCTCGTCGGCGAAGTGCGGGGGCAGGCCGCTGACGGGCCAGCGGCCGAAGACGATGGTGCGCCAGCTGGCGAACCCGGTGTCGTGGCCGTGCCACAGCGGGGAGTTGGCCGCCATCGCGGTCAGCACCGGCAGCCACCCCCGGACGCGGTTGAGCACCTGCACGCCCGCCTGCCGGCTGGGGACGGCGACGTGCACGTGCATGCCGTTGACCACCTGCTCGGCCACCAATTGCGGGGCCTGCCGCTGCAGAGACCGGTAGCGGGCCTGGTCGGTGACGGGCAGCGGCAGACGCTGCAGCAGCGGCGGCGTGGCGCCGGCCACGATCCGGCAGCCGTGCGCCTCCGCCGCCCCGGCCACGGCGTGGCGCAGCCGCAGCAGGTGCCCGCCGACCTCCTCGAGCGTGGCGCACACCGGTGTGGACACCTCGACCTGTGCCTGCAGCAGTTCCGGCCGGATCTCCCGCGCGGTGACGAAGGGTTCCAGATCGGCCGAGGTGCGTACCTTCTCCGCCAGGGAGACCGGCCGGCCCGTGACCGGTTCGATCAGCAGGTACTCCTCTTCGACACCAACGGTGATCATCAGCGGCCTTTCGCTCGCCGCGCACCGCCCCGGCGGGGAACCGGCGCGCTCCACCCGGGCGGTCACGGCTCCTCGCGCCCGGCGTCGCCCCGTCTGCTTCAGGGTGCCCCACGCAGCAAGTCCCGCGACCCGGCCCGCCCAAACACCTTCGATCGCGGCGCCGGGGGAGCGGGGCGGCCGCCGGGGGCGGAGGAGTCACTGGTCAAGGCCGTCGCCTCCCGCGGGATCGGCGGGGCCGGCAGGGTCAGGGGGTGTGCTTGTCCTGGTGGCCGGCGCCACTCGGCCGGCAGGACGGTGACGTCGTCGAGGCGGCCCGCGTGGTGTTCCCCGACGGCGTGCAGCGGACGGCGCGGGGTCCGGTGGCCGGAGTGGTGGCGGACGATGAAGTCGACGCAGTGGCCGGGGCCGAACTGCCGTCCGTCCGCGTCGCGTGCCTCGACGATGCCGTCGGTGCAGAGCAGGGAGCGGTCGCCTGGTTCGAGCTGGGCCCGGCATTCGACGATCGGCAGGCCGAACCCGCAGGCGGCGTGCTCGGCGAGGAGTCCGGGCAGCTGCTCCGGGGCCACCGTGTGGCTGGGCTGCATCAGCCGGCGCAGCGCTGCGCCGGTGTCCGTGTGGCCCCTCGCGCCGCCATCCCGCGTCAGGTGACCGACGGGGTGACACCGGGGGAACCGGAGCCGAGCTGCCGGCGGGCAGCGGCCAGGGCGCCGTCCACGTCCCGTACCCCGGTCGAGACGCAGAGCGTGTAGGCCACGTCTTCCATCCGCTGCCGCGCCTGCACACCGCCCCTCTCGGCGTGCAGGGCCGCCAGGGCCTCGTACTGCTCCACCAGATTGCGCAACACCACAGGGCTCGCCATCAGCATCGCTTCACTCCCCTGCCGTACCGCATCCGCTGCCCCCCCGCGTACCCGGGCCCGCACCGTCGACACCCGGCCGCGGGCACCCGCCGGGACGGCCACCGAACCCGCCGCCCCCCTCCCGGCACCCGGCGCTCCCCGCCGCTCCCGCCCGGACCGCGGCCGCACCGGGCGTGGGGGCGGTCCACGGTCCGCCACTCCTTCTCGGCGGAGCGTCGACCCCCGGCCCGGGACCCGTTTCCGGCACGGGGAACGCGATACCCGAACCGACGGACACACGACGCAGGAGGAGGGCGGATGAGCCGCACGACGGGACAGCAGACGGTGGTCGTGACCGGGGCCAGCGCCGGCATCGGACGGGCGACGGCCAGGATGTTCGCTGCCCGCGGGGCGCGGGTGGCGCTGCTCGCGCGGGGACGGGCGGGCCTGGACGCGGCGGCGGCCGAGGTCCGGGAGGCGGGCGGGCAGGCGCTGCCCGTCGTCACCGACATGGCCGAGCCGCACCAGGTGCAGGAGGCGGCTCACCGCGTCGAGGAGGAACTCGGCCCGGTCGACGTCTGGGTCAACAATGCCTTCACCGCGGCCTTCGGTCGGTTCATGGACCTGTCGGAAGAGGAGTTCCTCCAGACCACGAAGTCGACCTACCTCGGCTACGTGCACGGTACCCGGGCCGCCCTGAGGTACATGCTGCCGCGCGACCGCGGCACCGTCGTGCAGGTCGGGTCCGCCCTCGCCTATCGCGGCATCCCGCTGCAGAGCGCGTACTGCGGTGCCAAGCACGCCATCAAGGGCTTCACCGAGTCCCTGCGCTGCGAACTCCTGCACGACAGGTCCGCGGTGCGGGTCACCATGGTCCAGCTGCCGGCCGTCAACACCCCGCAGTTCACCTGGCTGCGCACGCACCTGCCCCGGCACGCCCAGCCCGTGCCCCCGATCTACCAGCCGGAGGTCGCCGCGCGCGCCGTGCTGCGCGCCGCCGACCACCCGCAGCGGCGCGAGTACTGGGTCGGTGCCTCGACGGTGGCGACAGTCCTGGCCAACGCCGTGGTGCCGGGGCTGCTGGACCGCTACCTCGCCCGCACCGGATTCGACTCCCAGCAGACCGACGCCCTCCCGCCCACCCAGGGCGACGGCAACCTCTTCGAGCCGGCGGACGCGGAGGAGGACTACGGCACGCACGGCGCCTTCGACGACCGGGCACACGCCTTCAGCCCGCAGCTGTGGGCGAGCCGGCACCACGTGGCGCAGACGGCCGCAGCCGCGGGGCTCGCCGGCGCGGGCTACGCCCTGCTGCGCCGCGCGCGGTCCTGACCCGCCGCGCTGCCCGGCCGCCCGGCCCGCTCCCTCGGGCCGGGCGGCCGCACACCGGCCCCGCCCCGGCCCCCGGGGATGCCGGTGGCGTCGCTGATCACAGGGTGTTTGGAGCCCGGTCGGCCCCGGTCGACCGGGCTCCGGCCGGTTTTGGGCCGCCATTGAGCGCCCGGATGTGGGAGCTGTCGATCACCGCCCTCGACGAATCCAAGCGGTCGGCGGCCCGCAGCACCCCGTGCAGCCGTTGCCGGACACCGTCGTTGTCCCAGTCCCGCAGCCTGCGCCCACAGGTCATGCCTGAGCCGAAGTCCAGCTCGGCGGGCAACCACTCCCACCGGATGCCGGTGGAGAGGACGAAGAGGAGGCGGCGCAGCACCCTGCGGTCACCCAGCGCCTTCCGGCCGGGGTACCGATGCCGACGCTGCCGGACGGGCAGCAACGGCTCGACCCGCGATCACAAGTCCTCGTCAGAAAGCCCCAGCTGGGGATCACGCTACGTCACATCCAAGCAATCACGGTGGCATTCCACCGCTTGGTGAGACCTTGACGGCCACGCATGTGTGCCCGCTCCCGAAGTGGCGCCCGCCCGATCCCGCCGGTTCCGTGCGACGGACCTGCCCTCCGGCCGCGTAGAGCAGACGACGGATTCACCCACGGAGGGGGCTGCACAGTGACAGCGCGTTCACTCGAGGGGGCACTGAAGGGTGCCAGGAGTACGGCGATCGCGGCGGCGGCGATGGCCGTGCTGACCGCGTCGCAGGCGCCGAGGGCCGTCTCGGCCGAGGCTGCGGAGCCCGTGCCGAGTGCGGCAACGGCCGAGCACGGCCTCAGCGTGTCCGGCGACACCCCGTACCGCACCGCCCTTCCCCCGCTGCGGACACGGAAGATCGGCTCGGCACAGGGAGCGAGGGGCGGCGGCGCCCTGCCCGCGAGCCTGTTCACCGCGTACCGGCGTGCCGAACAGGAGCTGGCGCGCAGCGCGCCCGGCTGTCGGCTGCGCTGGCAGCTGCTGGCCGCGATCGGTCAGGTGGAGTCCGGGCAGGCACGGGGTGGCCGGGTGACCCCGGACGGTAGGACCGTGACGCCCATCCTCGGCCCGCGGCTGACCGGCGGCGCATTCGCCGTCGTGGCGGACACCGACGGCGGCGCGTACGACGGGGACGCGGTGTACGACCGCGCGGTCGGCCCGATGCAGTTCATCCCGTCCACCTGGGCCCGCTGGGGCGCGGACGGCAACGGCGACGGACGGAGGGACCCGAACAACGTCTACGACGCGGCGCTCGCCGCCGGCCGCTACCTGTGCGCAGGCGGCCGGGACCTGTCGAACCCCGCCGACCTGGACCGGGCCATCCTGGGCTACAACCACTCGGACGCCTATCTGCGCACCGTCAAGGCGTGGTACGCGTACTACCTGACCGGACACCGGGTGATGCCGGACGCGTTCGACGGATCCCGGTCGGAGCGGCCGGAGACGTCCCGCCCGAAGCCCTCGCCGCGGAAGCCGTCGGGCGACCGGAAGGCGGGTCCTGGTCCTTCGCGCACGCCGTCGACGCCGCCCACCTCACCCTCTCCCAGCCCGTCCCCCAGGGCCGGCCTCCCGAAGGAGTCCGGGGCGCCGCTCGTTCCCGTGCCCGAACCGACCCTCACTCTGCCCGGCGGCGTGCTACCCGACGCGGGGCCGCTGACCACCGCCAACGGCCGGAACATGATGGGCCCCGCCCCCTCCACAACTGCCACTACTCGGCGGTAATGTCGCCGCCGTCGGAAGCACAGGACCGGCGGGTAAGTGCGAAGGGGCCCTCATGGCGACTGACATGTCTGCGGACACAGCGGCCACCGACGAGCGTTGGCAGCGGATGTGGAGCCATCGCGAGCAGCTGCTCAAGGTGGCCCGGCGGCGCTCCATGAGCCAGGAGGACGCCGAGGACGCCGTGCACGAGGCGATGCTGCGGGCCGCGGAGCGCCCGGACCTCGACGACGAGCGGCTCGGCGCCTGGCTGACGACGGTGACGATGCGGCTGTGTGTCGACCGGTACCGGCAGGTCAACCGCGAGGCCGAGGTCGGCAGCCGTCCCACACTCGTCGCGCCGGGTCCAGTACCCGTCGAGGAGGCGGTGTGCGACCGGGCCGAGGCGAAGTGGCTCGCTGTGCGCAGTGGTGAGTTGCCCGCTCGGCAGGCGGAGGCGCTCCGGCTGAGGTCCGAGGACCTGGACGTGAGCCAGGTCGCGGTCCGGATGGGGCTCAGCTACCGGACCGTCGAGTCGCTGCTCGCCCGGGCCCGGCGGACGCTGCGCGCCTCGCTGGCCGGGACGCTCGGGCTGGTGCTGTTCCTGATCGGGCGCGGCCGGCTGCGCGGGGGCGGCCACGCCCAGGTTGTCGCGGTCACCTCCACGGCGGCGACCCTGGTGGTGGCGGGGCTCGTGCTGCCGTACGCGCTCGACGGGGGCGGAAAGGGAAACGGTCGGGCGCCGCGGCCGGCCGCGTCCAGCGACGCGCAGGTCCCGGGTGGCGAGGCCGCGTCCCGGGGGCTCGCCCCCGGGACGCCTGCCCCCTCGTCCCCGGCGGCCGGGGCCTCGGGCCGGACGCCCTCACCCACCGGAGAAACGTCCCTGCCGCCGGTGCCGGTGCCGTCCCTGCCTGACGTGTCCGCGTCCACGCTCTCGGGGTTGTCGGCGCCGCAGGTTCCGCAGGTGCCCGAAGCGCCGAAGGTGCTCGGCCTGCCCACCGTGCCGGACCTGCCGACGAGGTCGGCCGCCCCGTCGCTCTCGTCGGCAGGTCCGGCCTCGGTCGTACCGGCCGCTCCGCTCTCCCTCCCCACCCCGAGGACGCCTTCGCGCACATCGCCGCCGAAGCTGCCGTAACGCCCCGTACACGTGTCCGAAAAAATTCTTCGTCCGCCGCGACGGACGCCCCTCCCCTCCGCGTAGAGCAGGTGTCAGAGCTGCTCCACGGGCGAAGGGCGGAACCGGATGGGTGTCGAGATCTGTGTGGAAGGGCTGACCAAGTCCTTCGGCCACCAGGTCATCTGGCAGGACGTCTCGCTGACCCTGCCCGCCGGGGAGGTCTCGGTGATGCTCGGCCCCTCGGGGACGGGCAAGTCGGTGTTCCTCAAGACGCTCGTGGGGCTGCTGAAGCCGGAGCGGGGCTCCATCACGATCCAGGGCCGGGACATCACCAGGCTCCGTGAGCGCGACCTGTACGAGGTGCGGAAGCTGTTCGGCGTGCTGTTCCAGGACGGCGCGCTGTTCGGCTCGATGAACCTCTACGACAACATCGCCTTCCCGCTGCGCGAGCACACCCGCAAGTCCGAGAGCGAGATCAGGCGGATCGTCCTCGAGAAGATGGACATGGTCGGGCTGCTCGGCGCCGAGGGGAAGCTGCCCGGCGAGATCTCCGGCGGCATGCGCAAGCGGGCCGGGCTCGCCCGCGCCCTGGTCCTCGACCCGGAGATCATCCTGTTCGACGAGCCGGACTCGGGCCTGGACCCGGTCCGCGTGGCCTACCTCAACCAGCTCATCGTCGACCTCAACGCGCAGATCGACGCGACGTTCCTGATCGTCACCCACGACATCGCCTCGGCCCGCCAGGTCCCGGACAACATCGGGCTGCTGTTCCGGCGCGAGCTGGTCATGTTCGGGCCTCGCGAGAAGCTGCTGGCCAGCGACGAGCCGGTCGTACGGCAGTTCCTGAACGGCCGGATGCAGGGGCCGATCGGCATGGCCGAGGAGAAGGACGCGGCCCAGGTCGAGCAGGAGCTGGCCCAGATCGACGAGGACGGTCCGGCCGGCGCGCCGGCTCCCCGCCTGTTGCCCGGCCCCGGCATCACCCGCCCGCCCCGCTGGGAGGCGATCGCCAGACGCGAGGCGGAACTGCACGGGGCGGGGGTGACGAGCCCATGAGGCTCTCCCCGACAGGTGCCCTCCGCCAATCGGGCAACCTGTTCGCGATGGCGCTGGACGTCGTCCGGTCCCTGCCCCGACGGCCCTTCCAGGCGCGGGAGTTCATCCAGCAGGCGTGGTTCGTCGCCAGCGTCACGATCCTGCCGACGGCCCTGGTCTCGATCCCCTTCGGGGCGGTCATCGCCCTGCAGATCGGCAGCCTGACCCGGCAGTTGGGCGCCCAGTCCTTCTCCGGGGCCGCGTCCGTGCTCGCCGTGCTGCGGGAGGCCTCGCCGATCGTCACCGCGCTGCTGATCGCGGGCGCGGGCGGCACGGCCATCTGCGCGGACCTCGGAGCACGCAAGATCCGGGACGAGATCGACGCGATGCAGGTGCTCGGCATCGACCCGATCCACCGGCTCGTCGTACCGCGGGTGCTGGCGTCGATGGTCGTGGCCGTACTGCTCAACGGCCTCGTCTCGGTGGTCGGTGTCGCGGGCGGCTACTTCTTCAACGTCATCCTCCAGCACGGCACGCCCGGCGCCTACCTGGCGTCCTTCACCACCCTCGCCCAGCTGTCCGACCTGTGGGCGGCGGAGATCAAGGCGCTGGTGTTCGGGGCCATCGCGGCGATCGTCGCCTCGTACAAGGGGCTGACGGCGCAGGGCGGCCCGAAGGGCGTGGGCGACGCCGTCAACCAGTCCGTGGTGATCACCTTCATGCTGCTGTTCGTGACCAACTTCGTGATGACCGCCGTGTACTTCCAGGTCGTCCCTCAGAGGGGTTAGCCGATGAGACCCCGAGAACTCCTCGACCGCCCCTTGCGCTCACTCGAAGAGCTGGGCACGCAACTGTCCTTCTACGGGCGCTCCCTGGCCTGGACGGGCCGCACCCTGCGCCGCTACAAGAAGGAGATCCTGCGGCTGCTCGCCGAGGTGAGCTTCGGGCGCGGCGCGCTCGCCGTCGTCGGCGGCACGGTCGGCGTGATCGCGTTCCTGTCCTTCTTCACCGGCACCGAGGTCGGCCTCCAGGGTTACGCGGCCCTCAACCAGCTCGGCACCTCCAACTTCGTGGCGTTCCTGTCGGCGTACTTCAACACCCGGGAGATCGCCCCGCTGGTGGCCGGGCTCGCCCTGTCCGCGACCGTCGGCGCCGGGTTCACCGCGCAGCTCGGTGCGATGCGGATCAGCGAGGAGACCGACGCGCTGGAGGTGATGGGCGTCCCCTCGCTGCCGTTCCTGGTGACGACGCGGATGGTCGCCGGCTTCGTCGCGGTGATCCCGCTGTACGTGGTCGGGCTGCTGTCGTCGTACCTGGCCGCCCGCACCATCACCACCGGCTACTACGGGCAGTCGACCGGCACGTACGACCACTACTTCCACCAGTACCTGCCGCCCGTCGACGTGTTCTGGTCCTTCGGCAAGGTGATCGTCTTCGCCGTGCTGATCATCCTGGTGCACTGCTACTACGGCTACCACGCGAGCGGCGGCCCGGCCGGTGTCGGCGTCGCGGTGGGCCGGGCGGTGCGGACCTCGATCGTCGCCGTCAACGTCCTGGACTTCTTCCTGAGCCTCGCGATCTGGGGCGCCAACACGACCGTACGGATAGCGGGGTGAGAGCGGTGCGCACGCACAGAACGAGGCTCAGGCTGTACGGCATCGCGTTCCTCACCGTGCTCGCGCTGCTGCTGTCGCTCGCGGTGGCCGTCTACCAGCAGGCGTTCACCTCCGTGGTGCCCATCACCCTGGAGGCCGACACCCTCGGCAACCAGCTCGATCCACGCGCCGACGTCAAGCTGCGCGGGCTGCTGGTCGGCGAGGTGCGCGCGGTGCACTCCGACGGCACGAAGGCGACCCTCGACATCGCGCTCGAACCGCGGTACGTGTCGTCCATCCCCTCGGACGTGCACGCGCGGCTGCTGCCCAAGACGCTGTTCGGCGAGAAGTACGTCGACCTGGTCGCTCCCGCCGGCGCCGCGCACACGTCGGCCCGGCCCATCCGCGCGGGCGACGTCATCACCCAGGACCGCACGACGGTCGGCATCGAGGTGCAGCAGCTGATGAACGACCTGCTGCCGCTGCTGCGCACGGTCCAGCCGGGTGAACTCAACGCCACCCTCTCGGCGTTCGCCACCGCGCTGGAGGGCCGCGGCGACCGGATCGGCGACAACTTGACCCGGGTCGAGAGCTATCTGCGTCGCCTCAATCCGAACATGCCCTCCCTCAAGGAGGACATCACGCGGTTCGCGGACGTCGCCGAGGTGTACGGCGACGCCGCGCCCGACCTGATGCGGATTCTGCGCAACACGGTCACCACCAGCCGGACGATCGTCGAGAAGAGGAACCAGTTGGCGTCGGCTCTGCGCTCGACCGCCCTTATGGCGGGCACGGCGAACGACTTCCTGTCCGAGAACGGCGACCGGCTGATCACCCTGGGCCGGGTCTCCCGCCCCACGCTGGAGCTGTTCGCCCGCTACTCTCCGGAGTACCCGTGCCTGTTCCAGGGCCTGGTCCGGCAGGAGAAGGCGTCCGAGGACGCGTTCCGGGGCGGCGAGATGCGGATCACCCTCGAGGTCGTCCGGCCGCAGGGGGCGTACCGGTCCGGTGAGGAGCCGGTGTACGGCGAGCGGTCCGGTCCGAACTGCCGAGGCCTGCCGCATCCGCAGGTGCCCGGGACGAAGCCCCACCTCCACGACGGAACGTCGGCCGCCGGCTCCGGCGGCGCCCAGCCAGGAGGCGCCGGCATGTCCGCCACCCGGGCTGAGCAGCGGGCCGTCGGCTCGCTCGTGGCTCCCGTCATGGGTATCCCCGCGGACGAGGTGCCGCCCGTGGCGACCCTGCTGTTCGGGCCGCTCGCGCGCGGAACGGCGGTGAGTGTCGCATGAGCAGGTCAGGAGCCCGGCAGACCGCCGCCCCGCTGGTCAAGTTCAGCCTCTTCGCGCTGGTCACGATCGTGGCGACGGCGCTGCTCGCCGCCACCATCGTCAACGTCTCCTTCACCCCCAAGGACACCTATCACGCGGTGTTCACCGACGTCACCGGGCTGGAGACCGGCGACGACATCCGGGTGGCCGGAGTGCGGGTGGGAGAGGTCGACGACATCCGGATCAAGGACCGGACCCTGGCGGAGGTCACGTTCACCGTCAGCGCGGACCGCCCGCTGCTCGCCGGGACCCACGCGGTCGTCCGCTACCGCAACCTGGTCGGGCAGCGGTACATCGCGCTCACCGAGGGCGCCGGCGACGCCACCGCCCGGCTGCGGCCGGGCGGCACCATCCCGCTGTCCCGGACCCAGCCGGCGCTGGACCTCAACGCCCTGCTGAACGGCTTCAAGCCGCTGTTCGCCGCGCTCAGCCCGAGCGACGTCAACCAGCTCGCCACCGAAATCGTCCGGACCCTCCAGGGCGAGGGCGGCACGGTGAACAGCCTGCTCGCGCACACGGCGTCGCTCACCAGCACCCTCGCCGACCGGGACAAGCTGATCGGATCGGTGATCGACAACCTCAACACCGTCCTGGAGACGCTCGACAAACGCGGCTCCCGTTTCTCCGGGCTGCTCACGCAGCTGCGCCGGGTGATCTCGGGGCTGTCCGCCGATCGCAGGCCCATCGGGGAGTCGCTGGTGAGCATCGGCGACCTCACGGACGTCACGTCGGGGCTCCTGAAGGACGCGCGTCCACCGCTGAAGGACGACATCGCCCAGCTCACCGATCTCACCGGAACGCTGAACAAGAACGAGAACACCGTGGAGGGCGTCCTGAATCGGCTGCCGAACAAGCTCGAGAAGCTGACGGGGACCGCCTCGTACGGCTCGTGGTTCAACTTCTACCTCTGCGACTTCGACGGCCGGATCGTGCTGCCGAAGACCAAGCAGGTGATCACCCCGGAGCTGCACGTGGCGCGGGCGAGGTGCGGCGGATGAGCATGCGCATCAGGCGGCGCGATGTCCGCCGCCCCGAGCCGCTGGTGAAGGTGCGCGTCCTGCCGCCGAAGCTGCCGGGACTCCCCAGGCTGCTGCCCAGGCGCAAGCCTCGCCCCGAGCCGCTGGTGAAGGTGCGCGTCCTGCCGCCGAAGCTGCCCAGGATCCGGATCCGGCGCCCGCGTCTGAAGCCCTTCCGCATGGGGGCCTCTCCCCGCGGTAGCCGGGGGAGCAACCCGGTCGTCGTCGGCGCCGTCGGCCTCACCGTCCTCGCGCTGCTCACCGTTGCCGCCTTCAACGCCGACAGCCTGCCGCTGATCGGGGGCGGCGACACCTACAGCGCGGCCTTCTCCGAGGCCGGCGGGCTGAAGCCGGGCGACGAGGTACGGATCGCCGGGGTCAAGGTCGGCAAGGTCGAGGGCGTCGACCTGGACGGCGACCACGTCAAGGTGACCTTCAAAGTGAAGGGCCGCCCGGCGTTCGGTACCGACACTGGTGCGTCGATCCGCGTCAAGACGATCCTCGGCGCGAAGTACCTGGCCCTGTACCCGAAGGGGCCCGGCCAGTTGAAGCAGGGCAGTGAGATCCCGCTCCGGCGGACCGTGTCGGCGTACGACGTCGTCCAGGCCTTCAGCGACCTGACGACCACCACCGAGGAGGTCGACACGGACCGGCTCGCGAAGGCACTGGACACGATCTCCGTCACCTTCCAGGACTCCCCCGAGGAGGTGCGGGCGTCGATCAAGGGGCTGTCCCGGATCTCCCGGACCGTCGCCGCCCGTGACAAGGCGCTGCACGGACTCCTCGACCATGCGAACTCAGTCACCGGGGTGCTGGCCGACCACACGAAGGACTTCTCCGCGCTGGTGAAGGACGGCGACGCCCTGTTCAAGGAGATCGACAGGCGGCGCGCGGCCATCCACAAGCTGCTCAAGAGCTCCGCGCTGCTCGGCATCGAGCTGTCCGGCCTGGTCGACGACAACAGCAAGGAGATCGGGCCCGCGCTGAAGAACCTCGACACCTTCGTGAGGATGCTCGAACGCAACCAGGCGAGCCTCGACCGCAGCGTCCGGCTGCTCGCCCCCTACGTACGGCTCTTCACCAACACCCTCGGCAACGGCCGCTGGTTCGACTCCTACATCCAGAACATGGTCGCCGCCCCGGTCACGCCACGGACGGGAGGCACCCGATGACCCGCAGACTCCTGGCCCTGTTCACCGCGCTCGCGATCGTCGTCGGCCTCGCCGTCGTCCTCTGGCCGGGCCCCGGCCCCGTCCGCGTCACGGCGTACTTCCCGCGCACCGTCGGCATCTACCCCGGCTCCGACGTCCGTGTCCTCGGCGTCCGCATCGGCGAGGTCAGGAAGATCACGCCGGAGGGCGGCCGGGTGCGGGTCGAGCTGGAGTACGACCGGGGCCGCAAGGTCCCGGCCGGCGCACAGGCCGCCATCGTCAACTCCTCCGTCGTCAGCGACCGGTACGTGCAACTGCTGCCGGTGTACCGCAAGGGCGCGGTGCTGCAGGACGGAGACGTCATTCCCGAGTCCCGTACGGCCGTCCCCGTCGAGCTGGACCGGATCTTCGACAGCCTGCACACCACCGCCGAGGCACTCGGCCCGAACGGTGCCAACGACAAGGGCTCGTTGTCCCGGCTGCTCGGGGTGAGCGCGGACAACCTCCAGGGGCAGGGCGAGAACCTCCACCAGACGGTGGAGGACCTGTCGCAGGCGGTCACCACGCTGTCCGACGGGCGCGGTGACCTGTTCGGGACCGTACGGAACCTTCAGGTGTTCACGGCCGCGCTGGCGGCGGACGACACCAGCGTGCGGTCGTTCAACACCGACCTCGCCGACGTGGCCGGGCAACTCGCCGGGGAGCGCAAGGACCTCGCGGCCGCGCTGAAGTACCTGGCCGCCGCACTCGGCGACATGTCCCGCTTCGTGAAGGCCAACAAGAAGGCGCTGACCTCGGACGTGCAGGGCCTGGCCAAGGTCACCGAGGTCCTCGTCACCCAACGGGATGCTCTGGAGGAGCTGTTGACCGTTGCCCCCACGGGCCTGTCGAACCTGCAGAACGCCTACAACCCTGCCGCCGGCACCCTCGACACCCGCAACAACGCGCAAGCCCCGCAGGATCCCTCATCCCTCCTCTGCTCGATCCTGAAGGCGACCGGCGAGGACCACGACAACTGCGCGGGGCTGAAGAAGCTCTTCGAGTCCCTGCCCAGGGTTCCGTCGCCCCCGGCGTCGACGGGCACGGTCGACAAGACCCTCGGCGGCATTCTGGGGGAACCGGCATGAGCCTGCAGCGCAAGGCGCGGGTGGCCGCATGGACGGCGGTCGGCTCGCTGCTGCTGACCGGCTGCGAATTCAACGGCTGGTACGACGTCCCGCTCCCCGGCGGCGCCGCCTCGGACGGCCACGCCTACCACGTCACCGTCGAGTTCCGGGACGTCCTGGACCTGGTGCCGCAGTCGTCGGTCAAGGTCAACAACGTCACCGTCGGCGCGGTCGAGAAGGTGGAACTGGACGGCTGGCACGCCCGCGTGCGGCTCAGGATCGCCGACTCGGTGAAGCTGCCCGGCAACGCGGTCGCCGATCTGAGGCAGACCAGCATGCTCGGCGAGAAGTACGTCGCCCTGTCCGCGCCGGCCGGCACGCGGCCCGTCGGACGACTCCGCGACGGTGACCGCATCCCGTTGTCCCGCAGCGGCCGCAACCCGGAGGTCGAGGAGGTGCTGTCGGCCCTGTCCGCACTGCTCAACGGCGGCGGGGTGGCCCAGCTGAAGACGATCACCGTCGAGTTGAACAAGGCCCTCGGTGGCCGCGAGGACCGGGTCAAGTCCCTGCTGAAGCAGCTCGACGTGTTCCTCGGCGGCCTTGACGACCAGCGGGCGGAGATCGTGCGCGCCTTGAACGGCGTCGACCGGCTCGCAAAGCGGCTGAAGAAGGAGAAGAAGACGATCGCCCTGGCCGTCGACACCATGCCGCCCGCCCTGAAGGCCCTCGCCGACCAGCGCAAGGACCTGACGAAGATGCTCACCGCCCTGTCCAGGCTCGGCAGGACCGGCACCGAGGTGGTGAACGCCTCCCGCGACGACACCGTCGCCAACTTGCAGAAGCTCCAGCCCATCCTGCAGGAACTGAACAAGGCGGGCGAAGACCTGCCCAACTCGCTCGAGATACTCACCACTTACCCGTTCCCGCGCAACGCGACGGACGCCGTCAAGGGCGACTACGTCAACCTGAGGATCACCGCCGACCTCGACCTGGCGAACCTCTACGGCAACGTCACCGGCAAGCCCGGCAAGGGCGGGAAGTCCCCGGCCCCCGGGACACCGCATCTTCCCGGGCTCCCCACTCCCACCCCTCTCCCGTCCATCCCGTCCCTGCCGGGCACCCCGTCCGTGCCCCCCATACCCTCCGCACCCTCCGCGCCCGCCGTGCCCTCGAAGCCCTCGGACGGCAGCACCCTGCTGTGCCCGCCGGTATGCACCGCTGCCTACGGCACCGGGAGCGGCCCGCGCCGCCTCCCGCCGGGGATCGATCCCGACCTCGCCGAGCTGATGCTGAAGGGGATACTGCCGTGATCACACGTACGGTCAGGGCCCAGCTGCTCGCCTTCGCGACCGTCACCGCCCTCGGGGTGTCGTACGTCGGCGCCCGGTACACGGGCCTGGTGGACGACATCCTGCACCGCGGGTACACCGTGCGCGCCGACTTCGCCGAGTCCGGGGGCGTCTTCCCCGGTGCCGAGGTCACCTACCGGGGGGTGCCGGTGGGCCGCGTGGGCGATCTGCGGCTGACTGGGTCCGGGGTCTCGGTGGCGTTGAAGATCGAGGACGACGCCCCGAGGATCCCGGCCGACACCGTCGCGGTGGTCGCCGACCGTTCGGCGGTGGGCGAGCAGTACGTCGACCTCCAGCCACGGCGGTCGGGCGGGCCGTACCTCGTGGACGGCAGCCCGATCCCGCGCAGCCGCACCCGGACCCCGCTGCCGGTCACCGACCTGGTCCTCAGCCTCGACCGGCTGGTCAACTCGGTCGGCAAGGACGACCTTCACGTCACCGTCGGCGAGCTGGGCAAGGCGTTCGCCGGCACCGGACCGAACCTGAGCCGGCTGGTGGACTCCGGCGACGCGCTGGTGGAGTCGGCATCCGCATCGCTCCCCCAGACGGTCTCGCTGATCAAGGACTCGCGGACGGTGCTCAAGACACAGGCCGACCAAGGTTCCGCCATCAAGTCGTTCTCCCGCGATCTCGCCACCCTCACCGCGCAGCTGAAGTCGAGCGACGGCGATCTGCGCCGGCTGATCGGCAACACCGCGCCCGCCACGCTGGAGGTCGACTCCCTGCTCAAGTCCACGCGGCCGCACGTGCCGGTCCTGCTGGCCAACCTCATCAGCGGCGGCCAGATCACCGTGGCCCGGCTGCCCGGCGTCGAACAGGCCCTGGTCACGCTTCCGCTCACGGTCGCGGGCAGCTACACGGTCATCCCCGGCGACGGCACCACCCACTTCGGACTGGTCGTGAACGCCGACGACCCTCCCGCGTGCACCCAGGGCTACGGCACCCAGCGGCGCGACCCCGCCGACACCCGCACGCGCCCGGCGAACACCGCCGCGCGCTGCACGGTACCGCGCGGCAGCAAGACGTCCGTGCGCGGAGCACAGAACGCGCCCGGCGCGACGACCGGTCGGTACAGCACCGACCAGGCCGCGTTCGTGGCCCCGTACGACCCGGAGACCGGCACCGTGACCGGCCCGGACGGAACGCCCGTCGAGATCGGCTCGACGGGCGGCGAACAGACCGTGTTCGGAAAGGAGTCGTGGCAATGGCTGCTCGTGGGACCGATGGCGTGAGAGGCGCACGCATGAGGCTGCTGTCGGCGGGGCTCGTCGCCGCGACCGTGTTGACGACCGTGCTGTGTGCCTGGCTGGGCTGGAGGCTGTCCGAACAGCGCGCGGCGGAACAGCGCCGTCAGGACATCCTGGCGGCGGCGCGCCAGTCGGCGCTGAGCTTCACCTCGCTCGACTACCGGCACTACGACCGGGACAGCGGCAACGTGCTGAAGGGCGCCACCGGCGAATTCAAGAAGGAGTTCGCCGCGCAGACCGCACAACTGACGAAGCTGGTCGCGCAGAACAAGTCGGTGTCCGAGGGGCAGGTCCTGGAAGCGGGCATCGTGCGGTCCGACGCGCGCTCGGCCCGGGTCCTGGTCGTGGCCGACAGCAAGGTGACCAACACCGCCACGCCCGAGGGCCAGGCGCGCACCTACCGGCTCCAGCTCGACCTGACGCGCGTGGCCGGCCGCTGGCTGACCTCCGACGTCGCGTTCGTGGGCTGACCCACCCGTGAGGCCATCGATGAGGAGAGACACCGTGGCAAACCCGCCCTCCCGCACCCGCGGCACCGGCTCACCGGCCCGCCGCACCATGACCGCGGCCACCCGCGCGGCGGCCAAGCGAGCCGGGCGGCCCGCGCGCCCCGAGCGCGATGCCCGCAAGGAAGAGCAGACCCGCTCCGGGCGCACCCTGCTCGTCGAGCCACCGGCGAACGGCTGGGAGGACCCGCCGGAGCCCGAGTCGCCCGAGTCGTTCGAGGGGGAGCCGGAGGACGGCGCGTCCCCGCGCAAGGCCGGGCGGAGCGTGCTCACCGCGGTGCTGGGCGTCGTCCTCGCGGTGGCCCTGGTCACGGCCGCCGTACTCGGGTGGCAGTACTGGCAGGGGCGGCAGGCGGAGCAGACCCGCGGCGAGGCACTCGCGGCCGCGCGGAAGGCGGCGCCGGTCGTGCTGTCGTACGACTACCGGCACCTGGACCGGGACTTCTCCCGGGCCCGCGCCCTGCTGACCGGGCACTTCCGCGACCAGTACGGCAAGACGACGAAGGCGGTGGTCGCGCCGACCGCGACGAAGTACCACGGCGCGGTGAAGGCGACCGTGGCCACACCCGCCGACGGCGGCACCCCGGCGGTCTCCGTCGTGTCGGTCACACCGGACCGGGCCGTCGTCCTGCTCTTCGTCAACCAGGTCACCCGGAGCACTCAGGTCCCGCAGCCCCGGCTGGACCTGAACCGGGTGCGCATGACGCTCACTCGCACCTCCGACGGCTGGAAGGTGAGCGGCGTCGACGCCCTCTGACCAGGCCCGCGCAAGTGCCCTCGCGCAGTCGCGCGGGGGCACTTCTTCGTGAGGAGGGGGGCGGCCGCGGACTGGGACGGCGGGCTTCACGGCGGTCGAGCCGTGGTGGCTCCAAGGCGCCCCCACCCCTGAGCGCACTATTCACCGACTGTGCCGCGGCCCCTCAGAACCTGTCCGCCCGTTTCGAAAAGGGTCCGGTTTCTCGCGACGGACGCGGCCTGCCTCCCCGTAGAGCAGACGAAGGCATCACCCGTACCGCCACACACGACCACCCTTTGTCCGGCTCGCGAACCCATGAGGTACCTGTGGCTCTACTCTCCGCACTCCGTCTTCACCACCATCCCCGGTCGCGGGGGCGTCTCGCCGTCGGGTTGCTGGCGCTCGTCGCCGGAACCCTGCCGAGTGCGACTGCCGACGCCGCCACCCCGCCATCCGGATCGGTCAGCGACACCGCGCCCACGGCCACGTGGAGCGCCGGACCCTTCGCCATCCCGAATGTCTCCGGCACGGTCGGGACGGTGAGCTGCGGGACTGCGCAACCCTGCGACGACTACGCCCTGAAGGTGTCGGTGCCCGCGGGCTACGACACCGGTCACAGCCTGCGCATCGACGTGGGATGGCCGGACTCCGCCGCCGACTTCGACCTGTACGTCCTCGACGCGGACGGCCGAGAGGTGGCCGCCTCGGCCTCTTCCAGTGACCCCGAGACCGTGCTGCTTCCGGCGGTATCGGCGTCATACACCGTGCGTGTGGTGCCGTACGCGCCGCTCGGCGCCAGCTTCACCGGCACCGCGAGTCTGATCACCGTTCCGGCCGATCCGCCGCCGAGTACGGCCACACCGCCGACGTACGCGAACTCCTGGGCACCCGACGGCATAGCGGACGCGCACAACGCCGGTGAACCCTCGATCGGCGTCGACCGTGCGAGTGGTGCCGCGATGTTCCAGGCGTACACGTCGACGCTCAAGGTCACCTACGACAGTACCGGTGCCGCCACATGGCAGGACAAGAGCGCGAGTGCGGCCGGCGGTTGCCCCCAGGGCAGCACCGCCAGCCTCGACCCGATTCTCTTCACCGACCCGGTCACCCACCGCACGTTCGAGTCGCAGCTTGCCGGCAAGACCGCCTTGACCTGCTACACCGACGACGACGGTGAAACGTGGACGCCGACGGGCGGCTCGGGCATCAACTCCGGTGTGGACCACCAGACCATCGGCGGCGGTCCCTTCGCCCCGGGCGGAGGCGCACTCACCTCGTACCCGAACGCCGTCTACTACTGCTCTCAGGACATCGCCGACGCCTCCTGCGCGGTCAGCCGGGACGGCGGTCTGACGTACGGGCCCGCCGTTCCGATGTACTCGCTGCTGGACTGCGGCGGTCTGCACGGGCATGTGAAGGTCGCCCCGGACGGCACGGTGTACGTGCCCAACAAGGGCTGCGGCGGCCATCAGGCCGTGGCCGTCTCCGAGGACAACGGGCTGACGTGGACCGTCCGCGACAACCCGTCCAGCACCCCCGGTGACTCGGACCCGAGCGTGGGTATCGGGGCCGGCGGGACCGTCTACATGGGCTACCAGAACAGCGACGGCACGCCGCGCATCGCCGTCAGCCACGACAAGGGCAGGACGTGGCTGTACGACCAGAACGTCGGCGCGGCCCTCGGAATCAAGAACGTCGTCTTCCCGGCCGTGACCGCGGGCGACGACAACCGCGCCTCCTTCGCCTTCCTCGGCACCACCACGGGCGGCAACTACCAGGACACGGCCTTCCAGGGCGTGTGGCACCTGTATGTGGCCACCACCTACGACGGCGGCCAGTCCTGGGTCACCGCCGACGCCACCCCCACCGACCCCGTCCAGAGGGGGTCGATCTGCACGGGCGGCACCACCTGCGGCGAGGACCGCAACCTCCTGGACTTCATCGACGTCACCACTGACGCCCAGGGCCGCGTGCTCGCCGCCTACGCCGACGGCTGCACCGGCACCTGCGCGACCGGAGGTGCGCAGAACTACGACGCGCTGGCCTCCATCGCCCGCCAGTCCTCCGGGAACACGCTGTACGGCGCATACGACGCCGTGGTCCGCGGCAAGCGCAAGAAGCCCTGAGGAAGCCATCAGATGAAGCCATCACCCTCGGCTGCCGTACTGGTGGGAGCCGTCCTCAGCCTGGCCGCGGTCACCGGATGCTCGGCGGCGAACAAGCACGCCGAGCCGCCGGGGGCGCCGTACGCGGCGGATCGGACAACCGATCCGCCGGCCGGGAATGCAGCCGGTGCCGCGCCCGGCGGTTGTCCTACTGCGTCCTCACTGCCGCTCCCCAAGGATTTCCCGGAGAACCTGCCGGTGCCCGACGGCGCGGTCGTGACCTCGGTGGAGCACCGCACCGGCGGCCGGCTCGTCGTCGCCACCGTCGTACGGGGCGGCTTCGACACCACCCTGGCATTCCTGCACAAGCGGCTCCCCAAGGCCGGCTACCTCCCTGAGGGAGGCGAGGTGGAGGAGGACGACGCCGAGTCGAACTTCTCCTCCCCAACCGTCCGGGGCCGCTGGACCCTGCGGAAGACGTCCGACTGTGGGGGAGGGGTGTACCTGACGTACCTGACGTCCGCCGTCTCCTGAACCCGGCCCGGGCGAGCTCTCTTCCGGCCGGTGAAGCAGCGAGGGGGCCACCTTTCGTGACGAGCGGCACCACGTGCGCTGCTGACCGAAAGGTGGCCTCTCGGATGGGTGGACCCCTGGTGAACGGGGCCACCGCGAGTCTGAAGCGGCTTCTCCACAGCCCGCCACAGCGCGGCCGCGTCCACATCCGCGCCGGTGGACTCCACAGCTCCAGCTCCAGCTCCAGCTCCTCGATGAACACCTGTGCCGCATGCGCCACGATCCGCGAGGCCTGCTCCAGCTGCGGCAGGGTGGACAACCAAAATCGTCCAGCCCTCCCACTCATGGCCAGGGATCCAAACAGCTACCACTGAGGGGGCCGACTGGGCCGTACGGCGGTGCGGCGGTGTCCCTCAGTGCCGTACCGCCGTCGGGTCCTGTGCCAGCGGGGCCGCCACGCTGCCAAGAAGCCGCAGCGCGGCCTCCGACGGCGAGCCAGGCTCGGCCGTGTAGGCGATGAGGCGCTGGCCGGAGGCCCCGGGTATGAAAAGGTTCTCGAAGCTGAGGTCCATCGCGCCGACCAGCGGATGACGCAAGTGCTTCACCCCAGAGGTGCAGGTGCGCACCGGATGCCGGGCCCAGCGAGAGGCGAACTCATCGCAGTTCATGGTCAGTTGACCGATGAGTTCGGCCAGGTCTCGGTCGTGGGGATGGCGGCCGGCGACCAGGCGCAGGGAAGCCACGCCGAGTTGCGCCTCCTCGCTCCAGTTCGTGAACAGCTCCTGATACTGCTCATCCAGGAACAGCATCCGGGTCAGGTTGGGGCGGGTGGCCGGTGTGTCGGGACTCTCGGGCGCCAGATGTCCGGCTAACAGCGCGTGCCCCATACGGTTCCAGGCGAGCACGTCGTTGTGCCGGTCCAGCACCAGGGCCGGGACCTCGCTCATGGCCGCCAGCAACTGTCGGGCCGAAGCACTGGCATGGGCCACTCGGGACGGAGCCGGCCGGGATGAAGCGGCCGTGGGGCGGGCGAGGTCCTTCAGATGGGCCGTCTCGTCGTCGGAGAGACGCAGCGTACGCGCTAGGGCATCCAGCACACCGTCGGAGACGCTGGTGGCACGGCCCTGCTCGAGACGCGTGTAGTGGGTGATGCTGACCCCGGCAAGCATTGCCAACTCCTCACGACGCAGGCCGCTGACGCGGCGGCGGGTCGGGTGCGGGGTGATGCCGACGTCCTCCGGGCGCAGTGCGGCGCGACGCGACTTGAGGAAGTCTCCCAGCGCGGACGGGGCGTCCACCCGTGCCTCCAGGTCGGTGGTGTGCGACAGGCCGTGGCCACTGACTTCCCATGATGCCCGCCCGACACGAAGACCGGGGGCCGTAAGGGTGGTCATGTGGTGACTACCCTCGCGCTGGCTGTGCGAGACAGGGTGCTGGCTGGGATTCCTGGTGTCGACGAGTCTCTCCTTCCGTAACCGCGCGTGAAGCGACCGTGAGCGCGCTGGGTGTCAGGAAACGTGAGGAAAGGGACTCGACTTCATGTCTGTCACTGATTCGGAGGCGGCCGGTACCGTCTCCGGCACCGCCGCTGGCACGGCCCCGGCCGCGCTCACCCCCCGGCTTCGGCTGGTACTGGTGCTCTTGCTTGCGGCCCAGTTCATGCTGGCCGTGGACTTCTCCATCCTGAACGTGGCGCTGCCGGTGATCGGTGAGGGCCTGGGTTTCTCGCTATCGCATCTGCAGTGGATCGCCACATCGTTCGCGCTGTGCGCGGCGGGCTTCACCCTGCTGTTCGGCCGCGTCGCGGACCTGTTCGGCCGCCGCCGGCTCTTCCTCGGCGGCCTCGTTGTCCTGGGCGCGGCCTCGCTCGTGGGTGGTCTAGCGCAGAACCCCGAGGTATTGATCGTGGCCCGCGTCTTTCAGGGCCTGGCGACCGCCGCTGTCACCCCGGCCGGACTCTCGCTGCTGACCACCTCGTTCCCGGAGGGCCCGCTGCGTCAGAAGGCGCTGGGCCTCAACGGGGCACTCATGTCAGCCGGATTTACCACCGGTGCCATCCTCGGCGGCCTGCTGACCGACCTGCTGTCGTGGCGCTGGGCGTTCTTCATCAATGTGCCTGTCGCCCTCGCCGTGCTGTTCATCGCCCCGACGGTCATCAAGGAGTCGCGCCCCAGCGAGCGTCCCAAGTTGGACCTGCCGGGCGCCGTCACCGTCACGCTCGGTCTGCTGGCCATCGTCTTCGGGCTCACCCAGGCGGGCGAGAAGGGATGGGGCTCGGCTCAAGCCCTGTTGTCGCTGGCCCCGGGTGTTGCCCTGCTTCTGCTGTTTTACGCCGTCGAGCGCAAGGTGTCCGCGCCGCTCGTACCGCTCGGGGTACTCGGCAGGAGGTCGGTGGCCTGGGGCAACATCGCGGGTCTGATCGCGTTCCTCACCGAGACCTCCCTGGTGTTCCTGCTGACGCTCTACCTCCAGAAAGTGCTCGGTTTCTCCCCGCTCGCCGCCGGCCTGTCCTTCGGCGTGCTCGGCATCGGAACGGTCGTCGGCGGCACCATCGCCCCGAAGGTCATCGGACAGATCGGCAGCAAGTCGACGCTGATCACCGGCGGCATACTGCAGACCGTCTTCACCGCCGCGCTGCTCGGCCTCGGTGACGACCGCTCGTGGATGTGGCTGCTGCTGATCGGCACCTTCGCCGGCGGGGTCGGCAACATGCTCGTCATCGTGGGCTTCATGGTCACCGCCACTTCGGGGCTCGCCGATCACGAGCAGGGTCTGGCCACCGGCCTCGCCACCATGACCCAGCAGGTCGGCATCACCATGGGCACGCCGATCATGAGCGCCGTCGCTACCGCCGCCATGACCGGCGCCGGAGCCTCGGCCATTCTCGGCGGTCTGAAGGTCGCCATCGCGGTGAACGCCGCCATCGCGCTCCTCGGCACCCTCACCAGCGCCCTGTTCCTGCGCACCCGATCGAGTGCGCAGTAACGGCGGGCGGTACGAGCCGCCGGATGCAGCCCAGCCGGCCTCCACCGCCGTGCGTCTCGACGACCGGCAGCGCGAGGAGGCCGGCTGGGCGGGCCGGTGGCTCGACGCCGGGCCCACCACATCCCGGTACGGGTCTACCGGCCCGGCCCGAACCCGTACGGCTGGCTGGTCTGGGCGCACGGCGGCAGCCGGCAGGCAGGGTCCGTGGAGCCCGTGCTGGTCAGGCGCGTCTGGTCGGGATCGTCGACGGTCGTGCCCATGCCGAAGTCGAGGATCTTGACGGTGTCGTCGCGGGTCAGGATCACATTGGCCGACGTGCTCTGCGTCCATCACGGCCTCGGCCACGGCGGCGCCCCGCGGCCGGCCACGCCGTCTGGAACGGCGCCACCAGCCTGTCCGCCGCCCCGCCGCCGAGATGCGGCTCGGTCCGACGAGGTTTCCGGCCCCGCGGAGCCGGAAACCCCCGGCCCCCTTCTCCCTACGGCGTGAACCGCACCCGGGGCCCCCGGCTGCCGACGGCAGCCGGGGGCCCCGGCCCGTGTCCGCCCACCTGCCGCCCCCCGCAAGCGGGCCCCGCAGACTCCCGAGCCGACACAACAGGGTCCTGTGCCCCGTCGACGTGGCGAGGGATGTGCGCAGCCGGACGACGGTACCTAGGGTGGTGGTGAAGGTCTGTGACACAGCCTGGAACGAGTGACGACGCAGGAAGACGCGCGACGCAGTGCCCGGTCCGCTGCAGGCCCGGCTGCGACGAGGGGTGACCGGCGGGACCGCGCGCACGCCGTCGGGCGTCGGGGACGAACCAAGGGCGGTTCTGAACCATGAGGGACGCACATCGGCCTGAGCCCGTCTCGGCGGACCCGGACAGCGGCACGGTGCTCGCGGCGTGGGAGCGGTTCGTGCGGGGCGAGGATCACGTCCCGGGTGTCCGGCCCCTGGTGGCGATGTCCTGGCATCGCTGCCGAGAGCAGTACCGGGTCGATCCCCTTCTCACAGAGGCCCCGGTGGCCGTCGTGGGGCCCGACCACACGCCCGAGCACGATGTCGTGTTCGCCGAGCTGGGTTTCCGTGCCGCCTCCGTGGCACATGAAATGGGCAACCTCGGTGGCGTCGTCACCGTCACCGACGCCACGGGCCGGATCCTGGCCGAGTGGGGTGACCAGGCGGCGCTCGCCAGAGCGGGCGACTCCAACCTGGCGCCCTGGTTCTGCTGGTCGGAGTGCGCGGTCGGCACCAACGGCATGGGCACGGCGCTGGAGGCGCACGGGCCGGTACCGATCAGGGGCGCGGAGCACTGGTGTCAGGCGTTCCACGACTGGGCCTGCGCGGGCATCGCGGTGCGTGACGTGGTGACGAGGGAACCGATCGCGGTCCTGAACCTCTGCTGCCGGCGCAGCCGGCTTCCCGCGTCCGCGGAGAGCTGGCTGGCGAACGCGGCCGCCATCAGCCAGTACCCGCTGAAGAGGCGCGCCCGGCACAGCGGCGCCGAACTGGTCGCGGCTTACAGCCAGGCCAGGGCACGCTCCAGTGCGGCGCTCGCCGCGGTGGACACCGCGGGCAAGGTGGTGATCGCCGACGACATGGCAAGCGTGCTCCTGGGCGTCCCGGCGAGCACCCCGGCGGTCGACCCCACGCTGCGATGGAGCTCCGGGCTGCCGGAACTGATCGCAGCCGCCCGGTACGCCGCGAGGCAGGCGGCCCACGATCCTGACTGGGTCGGCTCGACGCAGATCTCCGCCCACCTCGCGGACGAACCGACATCGATCAGCATCCGACCTGTCTTCTCGTCCGAACAGCTGATCGGAAACCTGGTTCTGTTCGATCGCTCCGACGGGGCGCGGTTTCCCCGGGCGGAGGGACCCGTGCACCCTCGGGTACAGCCGCGCCGGCTGGTAGCGGTGCGCGACAACCGGATGGTGCTGCTGCGGCTGCCGGAAGTCTCCTTCGCCGAATCGCAGGGAAAGGACGTGTGGCTCTCCACCGATCAGGGGCGCGTGCGAGCCGCCTCTCCGAGCCTGGACAAGCTGGACAGTGAGCTGGCGGATGCCGGCTTCCTGCGGGTGCACCGCCGGTATGTCGTCAACCTCTGCCGCGTCCGGGAGGTCGAGCGCGGGCTCAAGGGCGAGCTGTCCCTGGTCATGGACGACCGGACGCACGAGATGGTGCCGGTCTCCCGGCGGAACGTCCCGGGCGTACGTCGCGCGCTGGACATCTGAGTACCCCGGCACGACCATGGTTCCCGGAAGGGCGATCCCGTGACTGACAGCCCGGACGCCGTGGTCGGCGAGAGGAACGAGGTGAGCGCGGGCGGCCTCGGCATCTCCTGCCCGGCCGGGCACCGCGGTCACCCGGTCGGCGCTGCGAGCAACCACGACTGGTGGCCGGACCGGCTCGACCTGACGATCCTCCGCAAACACCTCGTCACGTCCGACCCCATGGGCGCGGACTTCGACTACGCCGCGGAGTTCCGGACGCTCGACCTGGACGCCCTGGCACGGGACGTCGACGAGGTGCTGACGACGTCGCAGGAGTGGTGGCCGGCCGACTTCGGCCACTACGGACCGCTTGTGATCCGCATGGTGTGGCACTGCGCCGGGACGTACCGCATCGACGACGGTCGCGGTGGCGCGAGCACCGGCATGCAGCGTTTCGCGCCGCTGAACAGCTGGCCGGACAATCGCAACCTCGACAAGGCGCGCCGGCTGCTCTGGCCGGTGAAGAAGAAGTACGGCCGCAAGATCTCCTGGGCCGACCTGATGATCTTCGCGGGCAACCGGGCCCTGGAGACGATGGGCTTCACGACCTTCGGCTTCGCCGGCGGGCGGCCGGACGTCTGGGAGCCCGACGAGGACGTCTACTGGGGTCCTGAGCGCGCCTGGCTCGGCAACGAACGCTACGGCGGCGTCCGGGAGCTGGACCACCCGCTGGCCGCCGTCCAGATGGGCCTCATCTACGTCAACCCGGAGGGACCGAACACCGTCCCGGACCCGCTCACCGCGGCCCGGGACATCCGCGAGACGTTCCGGCGCATGGGGATGAACGACGAGGAGACCGTGGCGCTGATCGCGGGCGGCCACACGTTCGGCAAGACCCACGGCGCGGCCGCCCCGGACGCCCACCTCGGCCCCGAACCCGAGGGCGCCGCCCTCGAGGAGCAGGGCCTGGGCTGGAAGAGCAGCTACGGCACCGGGACGGGCTCGGACGCCATCTCCAGCGGGCTCGAAGGCACGTGGACACCCACCCCGACGAGGTGGGACAACAGCTTCTTCGAGACCCTGTTCGGCTTCGAGTGGGATCTGGAGCTGAGCCCCGCGGGTCTGTGGCAGTGGATCCCGAGAGACGGCGGCGGGGCCGGCACCGTGCCGGACGCCCACGACGCATCGACGACACACGCCCCGACCATGCTGACCACCGACCTCGCGCTGCGGCTGGACCCGGTCTACGAGCCGGTCTCACGGCGCTTCCTGGAGAATCCGGACCAGCTCGCGGACGCGTTCGCCCGCGCCTGGTTCAAGCTGACGCACCTCGACATGGGTCCGGTCCAGCGCTACCTCGGACCGCTGGTCCCCCGGGAGACGCTGCGCTGGCAGGACCCGGTCCCCGCCGTGGACCACGAGTTGGTCGGGGCGGCGGACATCGCCGCGCTCAAGAGCCGGATCCTCGCCTCCGGGCTGCCGGTCTCCCAGCTCGTCTCGACCGCGTGGGCGTCGGCCTCGACGTTCCGCGTCAGCGACAGGCGCGGCGGGGCGAACGGCGCGCGCATCCGCCTCGAGCCGCAGCGGGGCTGGGAGGTCAACGGCCCCGTCACGCTGGCACAGGTGCTGCGCACCCTGGAGCAGATCCAGACGTCCTTCAACAACTCCCGGACCGAAGGCAAGAAGATCTCGCTGGCCGACCTCATCGTGCTCGGCGGGGCCGCCGCGGTCGAGCAGGCCGCCAGGACCGCCGGCTGCGACGTCCAGGTCCCCTTCGCTCCGGGACGCACGGACGCCACGCAGGAGTGGACCGACCCGGGGTCCTTCGCCCCGCTCGAGCCGACAGCGGACGGGTTCCGCAACTACCACCGCGGCAAGGGCGACCGGCTGCGCCCGGAGCACCTGCTGGTCGACCGCGCCAACCGACTGAACCTGACCGTGCCCGAGATGACGGTCCTGGTGGGGGGCCTGCGGGTGCTCGGCGCCAACTACCAGCAGTCGCCGCTGGGCGTCTTCACCTCGGCGCCCGGGTCGCTGACCAACGACTTCTTCGTGAATCTGCTCGACATGGGCACGGAATGGGTGCCGACATCCGCGGACGCCGAGACCTTCGAGGGCCGCGACCGCGCCACCGGCGAGGTCAAGTGGACCGGTAGCCGTGTCGACCTCGTCTTCGGCTCGAACTCCGAGTTGCGTGCGGTCGCGGAGGTCTATGCGAGCGACGACGCACGGGAGAAGTTCGTGCAGGACTTCGTCGCCGCGTGGGACAAGGTCATGAACCTCGACCGGTACGACCTCGCCCGGTCGTCCGTCGGGGCCCGGATGCCGGGACAGGCGTCGTGACCGGCCAGCCGTGGTCGACCGGCGACGACCGACCGGATCTGCTGCCGGCCCCGGCGCCACGCGGTGCGGTGCAGCCCGGCTCCCCCCAACGGCGGCACATCGGGTACGAACGGTGCCTGATCGCGGACGAACGGCATGAGCGGACCCGAACCGGCGCTCACCCTTGTCGGTGTGATTCATCCGGCGTAGCGTGCTTATCGAGTGCCGATTCGGCACCCTTTTTCGGGGTGATTCCCCCGGCGTAGCGCGAGTCCTTGACCATTGATGCAGCCGGGCAATCGGCGTCGTAAAAAACAATATCGAGGTCAATTCGGAGAACATTCTCGCCGGGCACATGCGTGTAACCGGCTGCGAGGTGCCGCCGTCAGCGCGACCGATGTGAAACGGACACATGGTTTCGGGACGAGGAGAGTGAGGCCCGATGACGACTGCGCAGGAGCGATCCGACCTGCTGGACAAAGTCGGGTTGAACGTACAGAACAAAGCGACGCTGGGTCAGGTGCTGGGAATCGGGAGCATCGGGCAGGCCACCGAGAAGCCGGATGGCCGCATGCAGGCCACCATTCGCATCAACCCGGACGAGCTGACCTGGGATCCATCAATACTTGTCATGCCTCATGGAGGCGATATCGATCTCGAGATCGTCAACGACGACCTGAACACGCACTGCGCGCTCCTGCCGAGCAATGGTGACCGGAAGTTCATCTGGTTGGTGAACCATTCGCGAGGACGGGCGACCCTCAACCTCGACGGGCCGGGCTACTACTGGTTCAGCTCGCCCACGGGCAACGACGAGGGCCGGGGGCTGACCGGGGCCATCGTCGTCCTGGGGGACGCTCCGCCAGAGGCCCGCCTCGACCGTCCCGAACAGCCGCGGCCGTAGAAAGGAGGAGACGATGACCGTCGCATACGTGGACGCGGGTGAGGCTGTCGACCAGGGAACCCTGAACTACAGGACCCCCGGGGAAGAGGTCGCGCCGCCGGTGGTGGCCGACATCAACTACGAACGCATACTCAATGCGCGCGAGGAACCCCAGAACTGGCTCACCTACTACGGCGCCTACAACGGGCAGCGGTACAGCCCGCTGGACCAGATCAACACGGAGAACGTCAAGCGCATCGGCCCCGCATGGGTGTTCCAGGCCGGCACGACCGGCCTGATCGCCGGCGCGTCGACCTACTCGTTCGAGGCCGCCCCGATCGTCGTCGACGGGGTCATGTTCCTCTCCGGCTGGGACGGCTGGGTCTGGGCCCTGGACGCGAAGACGGGTGTGGAGATCTGGCGGTACAAGCATGCGGTCCCCTTCGACGTGTCCCTGTGCTGCGGGAACGTGAACCGCGGGGTCGCCGTGGCCCGGGGGAAGGTCTTCTTCGTCACGGCGAATGCCCGTGTGCTCGCGCTCGACGCCACCAACGGCAAGCGTGTCTGGGACCGGACCTACGGAGACGTCCGGGCCGGGGAGAGCGCCACGCTCGCTCCGCTGGTCGTGAAGAACATGGTCATCGTCGGGAGTTCCGGCGGCGAGTTCGGCGTACGCGGCCACCTCGACGCGTTCGACCTCGAGACCGGCGAGCACCAGTGGCGCTGCTACACGGTGCCGAAGCCGGGGGAGCCCGGCTCGGAGACCTGGCCCGCCGCCGGCGAGGCCTGGGCACGGGGCGGGGCGAACTGCTGGGTCACCGGCACCTTCGATCCGGAGACGAACCTGCTGTACGTCGGCACCGGCAACCCGGCGCCCGACTTCGACGGAGCCGTCCGCGAGGGCGACAACCTCTTCACCGACAGCATCATCGCCGTCGATGTGGACAGCGGTCAGATCCGCTGGCACTACCAGTGCACCCCGCACGACGTGTGGGACTACGACAGCATTGCCGAGTGCATCCTGTTCGAGCAGGACGGGCGCAAACTGCTCGGGCACTTCGACAAGAACGGCTACTTCTTCGTCCTCGATCGCACGAACGGCGAGAGGGTGCAGATCACCCCGTTCGTGGACCGCATCACGTGGGGGGCGATCACGAGGGACGGCCGGGTGACGGCCAAGGTGTACCCGGACGAGGAGGGAGTACCGGTCCACTTCTACCCCGGTCCGGCCGGCGCCAAGGAATGGACCCATGCGGCCTACAGCCCGAAGACCGGGCTCTTCTACGTCCCGGTCCAGGACACCGGCGCCACGGCCACCCGGCGGCGCAGGGAGTTCAAGGAGAGCATCCCGTACTGGGGCGCGGGTGTTCAGGTGGACATCGACGACATGGCGGGGGCCATCAGCGCGTTCGACGCCACCGGCGAGGAGAAGTGGCGCTGGCGAAACGAGCTCCCGATGTGCGCGTCGGTGCTGGCCACCGGCGGTGACCTGGTGTTCGCCGGCGAACCCTCCGGGGAGTTCGACGCGTTCGACGCCCGCACCGGGGAGATGCTGTGGCAGTTCCAGTGCGGCAGCGGCCACCACAGCAGCCCGACCACCTACATGGTCGACGGCAGGCAGTACATCGCCGTGCCGGTCGGCTGGGGCGGCTGGGCCGAGGGGTTCCTCCCCGGCATGCTCGGCGCGGGGCACGGAAGCGCCCTGATCGCCTTCGCCCTCCCGGAACCGTCGTGACATCGCGTGACCCGAAGCCTGCCCCGATCCGCACGGAGAGGAGGTGAACCATGGAGTCTGAGCTCGCTGTGTGGGAGACGCCCGAGTTCGTCGAGATCACAGTCGCGGCCGAAGTGACCATGTACCTCGACCGGTTGGAGGAGGAGTAGCGGACGTGGGCGGGGCGCCGGACCCGGTCCGGCGCCCTCCGGCGGCTCGGGACGGTGACAGACGGCCGGGTCGGCGACGGACCCGAATCCTCGCTGAACGGAGTACCGGAGTGTTCCTGCGAGTGCTGGGTTCGGCGGCAGGGGGCGGCTCCCCCCAGTGGAACTGCGGCTGCCCGGTGTGCGCCGCGGTCCGCTCCCGGGCCGGTCCCGCGCGCACCCAGTCGTCGGTCGCGGTCAGCGCCGACCGCCGCCGGTGGTTCCTCATCAACGCCTCGCCCGACGTCCGCACCCAGATCGAGGCCTTCTCCGGCCTGCACCCGCACGACGACCGGACGACGCCGCTGGAGGCGGTGCTGCTCACCGATGCCGAGCTGGACCACACGCTGGGCCTGCTTCTGTTGCGCGAGACCCGCGCCCTGCGGCTGTACGCCACGCCGGCGGTGCACAGGACCCTGTGCGACGGCTCGGGCATCCTGCGCACCCTCGAGTGCTACTGCCCGGTCGAGTGGCGGGCGGTGACCCCTGGCGCCGAACTCGCCCTGGCGGACGGGCTGTCCTGCCGGGCGTTCGATGTGCCCACCACCAAGCGCGATCGGTTCGGAGCCGGTACGGACCACGGCCGCGTCGTGGGCTACCGGCTCACCGACGAGCGCAGCAGGAGGACGCTGGTGTATCTGCCAGGGGTGCAAGCGCTGACGCCGGCGCTGCGCGTGGAGATCGAGGGCTGCGCATGCCTGCTCATCGACGGGACCTGCTGGCGCGACGACGAGCTCGTACGGCTCGGCCTGGCCGGCAGGACGTCCCGGGAGATGGGCCACCTGCCCATCGACGGTCCGCACGGCAGCCTGGAGCAGCTCCCGTCGCTCGGCGTGGGACGGACGGTCTTCGTGCACATGAACAACACCAACCCGATCCTCCTGGAGGACACACCCGAGCGGCGTACCGTGGAGGAGAGCGGCATGGAAGTGGCCGTGGACGGCCTCGAGGTCCAGGTGTAGAGCCGTGACGACAACGACCACGACAACCGGCGCCGACGGCTTCGTCGAGACGTTGCGGGCCCACTCGCGGCGGTACCACGACCAGCACCCGTTCCACGTCCGGATGAACGCCGGCCGGCTGAGCCGCCGCCAGGTCCGCGGCTGGGTGGCCAACCGCTTCTACTACCAGGAGAACATCCCCCGCAAGGACGCCGCGATCCTGTCCAACTGCCCCGACCCGGAGGTCCGCCGCCGCTGGATCCGGCGGATCGTCGACCACGACGGCCGCACCACCGGCGAGGGCGGCATCGAGGCGTGGCTGCGCCTCGGCGAGGCCGCGGGGCTGACCCGCGAGGAGGTCCTGGACCACCGGCACCTGGTACCCGGGGTGCGGTTCGCCGTGGACGCCTACGTGCACTTCGCCCGGACCCGTCCGTGGGTGGAGGCGGTGGCGTCCTCGCTGACCGAGCTGTTCGCGCCCGACCTGATGGCGGCGCGGCTGGCCGCGTTCGAGCGGTGGTACCCGTGGATCGACCCCGAGGGCCTCGCCTACTTCCGCGCCCGACTGGAGCAGGCCCCCCGCGACTGTGAGCACGCCCTCGAGGTGGTCACCGAGCGCTGCCTCTCCGCCGAGTCCCAGGCGCGCGCCATCGACGCGCTGTCGTTCAAGTGCGACGTCCTGTGGAGCCTGATGGACGCCGTCGACCAGGCCTACCCGGAGTGAACATCATGGACCCGACCCCTGCCGGGACGACCCGGACCAGCACCAGGACCCGACCCGGCGTCGAGGTGTCCGGCTCGGGCCGACCCCGGTTGGCGCGCCATGTGAGGCTGACCTTCTGCCGGACCAGGCAGCGCCGGATCCTGCTGCACCCCGAGACGGTGGTGGTTCTCAACGACACCGGCGCGGCCGTCCTCGAGCTGTGCGACGGGCGGCACACCGTGGCCGAGATCGTGACCGAGCTGGGCGCCCGCTACCGGACGGTTCCCGAGGACGAGGTGCGGCAGTTCCTGTCCCGGCTCGTCGCCCGGCGCTGGGTGGAGCTCGACGATGGATAGCCCGTTCGGACTGCTCGCCGAGCTCACCTATCGCTGCCCGCTGTCCTGCGCGTACTGCTCCAACCCGCTGAACATGGCCGACTACCGGGACGAGCTGGCCACCGACGAGTGGCGGCGGGTACTGGTCGAGGCCGGCGACCTGGGAGTCCTGCAGTGCCACCTGTCCGGTGGGGAACCGCTGCTGCGGCGCGACCTGGTGGAGATCGTGGCCCACGCCCACGACCTGGGCCTCTACACCAACCTCGTGACCAGCGCCCTCGGACTCTCGCGTCCGAGAGCCGAACAGCTGCGGGCTGCCGGCCTGGACCATGTGCAGATCAGCATCCAGGCCGACGAGTCGGCCGCGTCCGACCGGATCGCCGGGACCCCGTCCTTCCAACGCAAGATCGAGGCGATGGGCGTGGTCAAGGAACTGGGCTGGCCGCTCACCATGAACGTGGTGCTGCATCGGTACAACATCGACCGTGTCGCCGACATACTCGGGCTGGCCGAGAAGGTGGGTGCCGACCGGGTGGAGCTGGCCAACACCCAGTACTACGGCTGGGCCTGGCGGAACCGTGACGCGCTGCTGCCGAGCCGGGCCCAGCTCGAGGCGGCCGAGGCCGTCGTGCGGGCCGCCCGCGAGCGGTTGCCGGACAGCATGGACATCATCTATGTCATCCCCGACTACTACAGCCGCTACCCGAAGCCCTGCATGGGAGGCTGGGGCTCCCGGCAGCTGACCGTGACGCCGAACGGCGACGTCCTGCCCTGCCCTGCCGCCCAGTCCCTGCCCTTGCCGCGGGCCAGCGTGCGGGAGGACCCGCTGGCGTGGATCTGGGCCGAGTCCCCGGTGATGACCGCGTTCCGGGGAACCGACTGGATGCCGGAGCCCTGCCGGAGCTGCCCCCGGCGGGAGCTCGACTTCGGGGGGTGCCGCTGCCAGGCGTTCCTGCTCACCGGCGACGCCGCCCGCACCGACCCGGTCTGCTACCTGTCGCCCGACCACGAGCTGGTCGCCCGGGTGGTCGAGGCCGCCAACGCCGGCTCGCGGGCCGACGGGCCTCCGCTGGTCCCACGCCCGCACCGACCCGGTCTGCCCGCCGGCCGGCCGGACTGAGCCCGCTCCCGGGGCCGAGTGAGCGGGCGTCAGCCGCCGAACCACAACGGCAGCGCCGCAGCGGCGATGATCAAGGTGACCCCGCTCAGCAGGTCCGAGCGGATCCGGACGAGACGCGCCGCGGCCCGCCCGAGCTGCAGCCCGACCAGCGACAACGCTGCTGTCATGACGCCGAAGAGGGCGGCCGAGAACCACGGCGAGACCCCAAGGAGCCCCAGGCTCGCCCCGGCGAACAAGTTGTCCAGGCTCAGCGTCAACGGAATGCCGAACAACGCCCACGGATGGTACAACTCATCCGGCTCGGGGTTCCGAAGAGCCGAGATGACAAGGTAGAGACCGTAGCCGCCGAGCGCGGCCGCGCCCACCAGATCGGCGACGTCCCCGACGGACTCCCCGATCCGGTGTCCGATCAGCATCCCGGCCAGGGGCATGATCGCGTCCCATAGGCCGAAGGTCAGTGCGACCTGCACCGCGCGCTTCAGACCGAATGGAACGGTGCCGAGCGCGATCGACACCCGGAAATTGTCGAGACTCAGTACACATCCCAGGACCAGGATTTCCCAGATCATGAGGACGCCGCTGCCCGATGACGACCGACGTCGACAGAATCTCTGCCTCGGCTGGTATGCACCATTCTTCCATGCTATCCCAGCTGGTTTGCGAGAAAAGTCGACAAGCTGATTCCCGGCCGTACCACCAACGTGTTCCTCGTGCAGAGGGGACGAACCGGTGAAAGCCTGGCCGGGTCACGCCCCTACACCCCAGCGCCCCCGCGCCGGGACAGGCGCCGTGTGTACTGCCTGAAACTCCACACGTCAGGACGTCTTCGGGCAGCCCGGTCAGTCCGGTAGCTCTGCTTCAAGATGCAGTCACCGACATGGGCCGGATATTCTGGTGATCGGGTTGGGCGGTGAAAGGGGCCCGCGTCGGGCGTGCCCCGGGTTTCAGTGGAGACGCCCCATTCCGCCACGCAGACTCGTGCAGCGTTCACGCCTCAAGGAGGAAGACTCGCTATGAGGTTCACTGCTACACGTACAGCGAAAGCAGCCACGGCAACTGCACTCGCAATTCCCCTCGCGCTCGGCGGCCTGGTGTCCCAAGGCCACGCCGAGTCTCCGTCCCCCAGCTCGTCGGGCCCATTCGGCCCGGCCTGTTCGACGCTCAACCAGAAGGCCGACACGTCGAAGGACAAGGTCACGGAAGCAGCGGCCGCGTATCCGCAACTCAGCCAGCTCGTTTCCGCCGTGGTCAGGGCGAAGCTGAACGGCACCCTCGACGGAAAGTCCGACATCACCGTCTTCGCGCCCAACAACCAGGCCTTCCAGAAGGTCACCGTGTCGCAGCTCAACTCGCTGCTGGGAAACGAGGCTGAGCTCAAGAAGGTGCTGACCTACCACGTCGTGGACAAGCAGGTCACGCCGAACGAGCTTTCCGACGGTTCCTTCAAGACCGTGGAGGGCGGAAAGCTGACCACGTCGGGGTCGGGTACGAACTTCAAGGTCAACGGGAAAGCGAACATCGTCTGCGGCAACATCAAGGTCGCGAACGCCACCATTTACGTCATCGACGCTGTGCTCATGCCACCGTCCTGACACACGCTTTACGGGCGATGGCATGACGTAAAGGCTCAGAGAATTCCCCGGCCACGGTCATCACCGCCCTGAACTGACTTGAGGGCCCGTCAGCTCTGCCGACGGGCCCTCAAGCCGGTTCGGGGTCGGTCCGAGGCTGCGCGCCAGGCCGCTTCGCGCACCGACCCTGCGCCCGGCGGGCCGCGACGGTCACACCTGGATCACCGGCGGCACCTGGACGCTGCCCGCGGGCAGCCGCATCAGGATCGGTCTGGGCGCGATGGGCGGTGCGGGTGCGACGGCGCAGTTCGACTACGTCCGCATCCAGCGCCCCTGACACCGTTCGAAAGCTCCCGCATTTCAGCAATCTGTGCCTCACCGGTTTGGTTGCGGTGAGGCAACCAGGTTGTCTGAGGGCAAGGGTGACGGCAACATCAGCGGGCGGCGGCTGGGCGTCGGGGCCGTTGCCCGTTGAACCGAGCGCTCAGGCATGTCACGGACCGGGTCATGTGAAGAAGGTATGTATGACGAACGAAGCGTGATCGTCCTCTTCACGCTGCGTGTTAGCCTGCCCGCGGCCGCGATCACATGCGTACGGGGGAGGCACGGTGGGCTCGGACGGCTACCAGGTCAAGGCAGGCATGACCGGGCAGGCCCGGCAACTCGACGACGCCGGCACGGACATGGACGCCGTCGGCTCGGCCGTCAAGTCACGCAGGAGCTACTCGTACGCCGACGTCGGCGGCGACGACGCCGCGTCGGCGCTGAACGCGTTCGTCAAGGCCTGGGAGGCGGAGGCCAGGACGCTGGCGTCGGCGCTGCACGAGCTGGGCGGCAAGGTGCAGTTGGCCCAGAAGACCTACCACGGCACCGACGGCGGGGTGAAGAAGCACGCGGACCGCGTCCACGTCGGCGGCACGAGCGGCCTCACCGGCACATCGACGCAGGGCGGGCGCACCTCGGTCCTGTCGAGCTACTGAGGAACGGGCCGGTGTCCTTCCTTTCCTCGCCCCTCGACTCCGCTTCGTTACGCCTTGCGTGGCTCGCCGGGCTGTCCAAGAAGATGCTCGGTGCCGGGAGCAAGAACGAACTCCTCGACCTGATCGACGACGCCCTCTCGGTGCCCGAACCGGGCGGCGACCCAGCCGTGCTGGAGGGCCTGGCGGGGCTGTACCGCGGCCAGACCGACCAGGTCGGCAGCGTCTTCGACCAGGTCGACCGGGTGGGCCGCAAGGGTCTTCCGGAGGTGTGGGTCGGCGACACGAGCGTCCTCGCCTCCGATGTGGTGAACGCCGCCGGACGGTCCGTGACCCAGATGAGCGAGGCGTTCCAGGGCTGCGCGACGGTGCTGCTGACGTTGGCCGACGCGATCGGCACCGCGCAGCGCAAGGACGAGCAGGGCCGCGGACAGTTGCTGGAGCAGAAGAAGACGCTCGGCGGCAGGGACGGTTTCTTCGACGACCTGTACGAGAACGACGAGGAGGAGTGGGACCGCAAGAACGCCGCCCACCTCGGCTCGTACGCGGTCGACCTGATGCACGCCGCCGTGGCCGACGCGCAGGAGGCCACCCGCGTCGCGGCCCGGGACCTGAACAAGTGGGCCGCCGAGGCACGGGCCGGGAAGATGGAGACGAGCGAACTCACCGCCGTCGACAAGCTGATGCTCGCCGACACCGGCGTCGCCGGCGCCGACCCCGAGCTGAACGAGATCCTCACGGCGGGCGACCTGGCGCGCGCCTCGACGCGTATGGACCTGCTCAGCCTCGACGACGAGACGGCCATGGAGCGGATGCTGGCGAAGTCGGACAGTCCGCAGGAGCGGGCCTACCTGATGAAGGCCCTGGCCGCGGGCCACAGCGTCGCCGAGATCAGGACGTTCCAGGACAAGATCCACGGAAAGGACCCCGACTGGCTGCGTCGGCACCTCACTCCGGTGGTCACCGACGCGGACAGCATGGACGACGAAGGCTTGGCACCGGACGGCTCGAACAACAACAAGGACTACGTCACGTTCGACGGCCAGCGGTGGGTCCAGGGCGGCGACGGCTCCGAGGGCACCTGCGTGGCCTCGTCCACCGTGACGTCCCGTGCCATGGTCGACCCCCTTTACGCGCTCGACCTCACCGGTGGCCCGGACGGGCAGCAGGACGACCCGGACGCCTTCAGACAGCGCCTGGTGGCCGAGCAGCACCGGCTGCACACCGAAGGCGACGGCGGCGAGAACTGGGGCGGCATGGGGCCCGAGGGGCAGGAACGGATCAACGACACCACCGTCGGCAGTGCCACCGGCAGCGACTACGAGCGCCAGGACTTGAGCAATGCCGCCGACCGCAGGGCGGTCCTCACCGAGGTCGAGAAGTCGGTGGCGCAGGGGCATCCGGTACCGGTTGACGTCTCGGGCAAGGAGGGCGCCCACGCGATGACCATCATCGCGCAGGAGGGTGACAAGCTCCAGGTGTACAACCCTTGGGGCTCGACCACCTGGGTCAGCGAGGACGACTTCATCAACGGCCGAATGGGCAAGGCTTCCGACAGTGAACTCCCCAACGCGTACAGCGTCTATCTTCCGCGGTAGCGGAGGCGGTGCCGCGATCGCGGCGGCCGCGCTCCTCGCCCTCGCCACGGGCTGCGGCTCGGGCACCGGCGAACCGGCCGATGACTCCACGAGCCGCCTGACGAGCCACCCGGTGGAGGACACCAGCATCACCGCCCGGCCGGGCGAGCGCTTCACGCTCACCGTCGAGCAGAACGCCTCCACCCGCGAGTACTGGTACCTGGTCGGCCCCGAGCCCGACAGTTCGGTGCTCGTCAGCCGCGGCCGGCACTACGCGTCGGACTCCGGCGACGAGCCGATGCCCGGCGCCGGGAGCCGGCTCACCTTCACCTTCGAGGCCAAGGGCAGGGGGAGCACCCGGTTCACGCTGCTGCACTGCACGTTCACCACCTGCCAGGGCAACACCTCCACCCGGCCGCCCGAGACGACCGGAGCCTCCGCCACCCCGACCACGGGTGCGGCCACCCCCGCCCAGACCCCCGAGCGCATCACCTACACCGTCACCGTCGACTGAGCCGCAGCGGACCAGTCGCATCGGACGAGACACCCGAGGCCCCGCCATGAACGACGACGCCCCGTACCCACCGGACCGCACCGACGACGAGCTGGCCCGGCTCGACGTCACCGTCCTGCTGCGCTACGGCCTCACCGCCGGACCCGGCGGCCGGCGCACCGCCCTGTTCGGCGACGGCGCAGCGGCCGCAGCCGTCATCCTCGACCGCCTCGGCACCGAGCCGCGCTCGGTCGCCTTCCTCGCCGACACCGTGCGCGCCGGCGGACTCGCCCGCGCCGCGGAGCTGCCCGAGCCCCTGCCCCGCCGGGAGGCGGCCGTCCTCGTACGGGAGTGGTTGCGGGCCGGCGCCGAACTCGCGGGCGGGATCCCCGCCGACGACACCGCGGCCACCTGGCTGCGCGCCGTCGCCACCATCATCGAACTGAAGCAGCTGACCCGGGCGCGGGACCGCCGTACATGATCCGGGTGGCCGGTCCGAGCACGGCGGCAGGTGTGCGGCCGGCCGGCGGCTGCCTCGGGCATCCCCCTGGAATCGCGGTCGCACTCAAGTGGTCAAGTGGTCAAGGGCAGTTCAATGACAGGCCCAGTGACGCCGGCCGGTTCAGCGGCCGGATCGTCGGAGTGCGGTTCACTTCCGGGGCGTCAGCCCATGTACTGCGATCGCTGTCTTCACGAGCGCGACGGCGGGCGCCGAAGCGGCCCGGGTCGGTGCGGCCCTGTCTCCGCAGGCCGGCCTTCTGGGGCGGCGAAGCGGGCAAACTCCCACGGGTCGTGAGCGCTGAAGACGGTGACCTCACCCCCGCGGTCGCGGCGCAGGCCGCGCAGTCGATCGCGGGTCACGAGGCGAGCCGCGACATCGACCTGTGCTCCCCGCTGGACCGGCTCGAGGACGGGGTGGGAAAGGGGCGGAGTGTGCTCGATCTCGCCGTGATACATGTACGCGTCGCCCGCGTGCAACAGCCACCGCCCGCTTCCGTCGCGCACGGCGACACCCGCGTGTCCCGCCGAGTGGCCGGGCAGCGGCACCAGCAGCAGCTCGACCGCCAGGCCCCGCGGCCGCGCCACGCCCGGGAAGCCGAACCACTCCATGCCCTCCTCCACGGGGGCGGGTGCCAGCAGCGGGTTGTGCGCCCGGTGTGCCGGCATGAAGCGGTCGAGGCTATGCCGGTGGTGCGCTGCCGCCGGGTCGGTGACGGCCCGGTACTCGTCCGGGTGCACATGCACCCGAGCATGAGGGAAGTCCGGCAGCCCCCCGGTGTGGTCGCGATGCAGGTGGGTGAGCACGATGTGCCGCACGTCCCGGGGCGCGTACCCGAGACGGACCACCTGGCGCAGCGCGCTCTGCCCGGGGTCCAGTACGGGCTGAGCGTAGGCCACCCAGCCCGCACCCAGCGAGCGGTCAGGACTCCGTAAGTCCGTGGTGCCGAGGCCGGTATCCACCAGGACCAGCCCGTCCGAGTCCGTCTCGATGAGCAGGCAATGACAGACAGTGGCCAGTTCGCGGTTCACGACGCCGGCCGTGGGTTCTTCCCGGAGCGGTGGAATCTTCCGCAGAGAGCCGCAGTTGAGATGGTGGATACGCACAACGCCTCCTGGAGGCAAGTCGGCGGGCTGTTCGCGACGGACGTTAGGAGGCCCCTTCGTGACTCACCAAACGGTTGGACACACACCGGCGAACAACCAGGGCGACCCGCTGGCGGACTGTCCGGACAGCGCCCTTGTTCCACCAGGCCCCGAACCGCGATGCCCTGTCGACATCACCCTCGCCACGCTGAGCGGCCGATGGACGCCGCTGGTACTCCGCGAGTTTCTACGGCGCGGCCAGGCCACATACTCCGAGCTGTCCGCCGCCCTGCCCACGCTCTCGGACAAGGTCCTCTCGGACCGGCTGGCCCAATTGACCCGTGCGGGCGTCATCGAGCGCCACCGCACTCCCGGCTGGCCTCCCCGCGTCCGCTACGTTCTGACCAGTCAGGGCCGGGCGCTGGAGTCAGTGGCGCAGAGCATGTGGGAGTGGGGCACGGCGCAAAGGCGCCAGCTGCCGTCGGACCAGCGGTAGGCCTCCACAGCACCCGGATCGGCTTCCGCCAGGTCGAGTACGGCCCGGGCGGGACGGCCGACCTTCGTCACGGAACACGCTCGCCCCTCGCTCCTCGCTCTCCTCGCACGGTTCAACATGTCACGAGCTCAGCGCCGCCGGCGGCACGCTGTGGACCTCGAGGGGCGAGGTGGATCTGCAACGCACGGCCGCGGTGGCGCCACCGCGGATCTCCCAACCGGACGCGCGGCAGAGGAGCGGCAGACGAAGCCGCGGTTGCCAAAAGGCTTTAGGCAAATACGCTATTGTTGTCGCTGGACAGGGGGATGATTATGGCAAGAGCGGGGCTGACTCCCGAGCGGCTGACCGTGGCGGGAGCGGAACTGGCCGACGAGGTCGGGTTCGACCAGGTGACCGTCTCGGAGCTCGCCCGGCGGTGCGACGTCAAGGTCGCGAGTCTGTACTCGCACCTGAAGAACTCCCAGGAACTCAAGACGAGGATCGCCCTGTTCGCCCTGGAGGAACTCGCCGACCGGGTCGCCGATGCCCTGGCCGGTCGGGCGGGCAAGGACGCCTTGGCCGCCTTCGCGGACGCCTACCGGGACTACGCCCGGGAGCACCCCGGCCGCTACGCCGCCGCACGGCTCCGGCTGGATCCCGAGACGGCGGCCGCCAGTGCCGGGGTCCGGCACGCACAGATGACGCGGGCGATCCTGCGCGGCTACGACCTGACGGAGCCGGACCAGACGCACGCGGTCCGGATGCTGGGCAGCGTCTTCCACGGCTACGTCAGCCTGGAACTGGCCGGAGGCTTCGAGCACAGCGCCCCCGACGCGCAGGAATCCTGGGACTGGATCGTGGACTCCCTCGACGCCCTGCTGCGGAACCTGGGCACGCCGCGACCAGGGTGAGGGCCGTGCCCTGACCGACGAGGGCCGGGCCTGACCAGGTGAGGGCCGGCCTGGGCGGTCCGACGCGTCGCGCACCGGCGCACCTGAACAACCCGGCACTTCGATCAACAGGTTGAGGCGATGAGCACCGAAAGCGACTGGATCACCACACCTGTCACCGTGGATATGCTGCGCGGCTTCCTCGATGTGGAAGCGACCGCGCACGGTCTGCTGCCACATCGGCTGCCCTCCCGGGCGCGCCGGCAGATCCCCGACGACCAACTGGCCCTGGCCGAGGCCCAGCCCTCCGGCGTGCGACTGGTCTTCCGCACCCGGGCCACCGTCGTCGAACTGGTCACGCTGCCCACCAAGCGGGTCTACCGAGGGTTCCCGGCCCCGCCGGACGGCGTGTACGACCTCCTGGTCGACGGCCGTCTCGCGGCCCAGGCCACGGTGCCCGGCGGCAACGTGCGCACGATCACCGACATGGTCACCCAGTCCTCCGAACTGTCGGAGGGCCCTGCCGGCACCGCCCGGTTCACCGATCTGCCCGCGGGCGACAAGGACGTCGAGATCTGGCTGCCCCATGCGGAGATCACCGAGTTGATCGCCCTGCGCACCGACGCCCCTGTCGAGCACGCGCCCGACAGCGGGCGCAGGGTGTGGCTGCACCACGGCAGTTCGATCAGCCACGGCTCGAACGCCGCGCATCCCACCGCCATCTGGCCGGCTCTGGCCGCCGCCCGGGGCGGAGTGGAGCTGATCAATCTGGGGTTCAGCGGCAGCGCGCTGCTGGATCCGTTCACCGCCCGTGCGATGCGGGACACACCCGCCGACCTGATCAGCGTCAAGGTCGGCATCAACGTCGTCAACGCCGACGTCATGCGCCTGCGTGCGTTCACCCCCGCGGTCCACGGCTTCCTCGACACCCTCCGCGAGGGGCATCCGACCACGCCGCTGCTGGTCGTGTCCCCCATCCTGTGCCCGGTGCAGGAGGACACCCCCGGCCCGCTCGCGCCCGACGTCGACGGCGGAACGTTGCGGTTCAGGGCGACGGGCGATCCGGCCGAAGTGGCCGGCGGGCGCCTGACGCTCAACGTCATCCGTGACGAGCTCGCCCGGATCGTCGAGCAGCGGGCGGCCGACGACCCGAACCTGCACTACCTGGACGGCCGTGACCTCTACGGCGAGAAGGACTACGCCGAAATCCCGCTGCCCGACGAAATCCACCCGGATCAGGCGGGACACCGCCGCATCGGCGAGAACTTCGGGCGGCTCGCGTTCGGCGAGGGCGGCCCCTTCGCCACCGCGAGCGGCTGACCAGGACTGCGGCACCCGGTCCGCCCGGACCGCACAGTCGGCTGAACGGCACAGCGCCCCGGTGCCCTTCGCGGCGCCCGGCCGACGCGCCCCGAACGGCCTCGTGGACAGGGACGTCGGGCCCCACCGCCGGAGCCGTTCGGCACCCGGCGCCGCACGGCGCACGGCGCACGTCACGGGAGTAGGGGGCGTCGAGAAAGACAGGCTCTGGACATGCCGTAAGGGGTCGGCACCATGGCCGTGCACGAGCACTCCCACCGCAGCCCCGGCCTCCGTCTGTCGTTCCGCAGCGACCGCACCGGCTCCGCGCTCGCCGCGTCGGCAGGCATGGACCCGCACACCGCGCGGGCCCGCGCCCTCGCGACCCTGCGCGGGCACGCGCCGCGGGAAAGAGGACCGACCGGCCCCACGAAACCTCCGGACAGCCCATGGGGTCACCTCGTGATCGGACCGATGATCGAAGCGGGGGGCATGGCGGAGGAGGCCCATGGCGGACGAGACGCCCGACCGGCGGACCGCTCACGCACGGCTCGCGGACGGCACGAAGGGCCCGCCGGGCGCCGCGCCGCGACAACCCCACGGGGCGATCGCACGCCTCCGGCACCGAGGAGCAGACCCCACACAGGAGGACACCATGCCCGCACCGGTCATCGCCAGAGTCGACGGATCCCCCGAAAGCCTCGCCGCTGCGGAATGGGCGGCCCGCGAGGCGGAGAGCCGCCACCGGCCCCTGCGACTGGTGCACGCCCGGGAGTGGAACCCGCGCCCGCACGACGGCGAACCTGCGAACGCCGCACAGCGTCAGCGCGCGCTGCGGGTCCTACGACAGGCGGAGGACCGGATCCGCGGCGCGGTCCCCGGTGTGCGGCTCGCCGCCGAGCAGGTCGAGGGCCCGGCGACCGCGGCTTTGCTGAAGGCGGCCGGACAGGCGCACCTGCTGGTCCTGGGCTCGCGCGGCCTGACCGGCCTCGCCGGGCTCATGGTGGGCTCCGTCGCCCTCGGCGTCGTCGCCCAGGCCACGGGTACCGTGGTGCTGGTCAGGGCGGGGGAGCAGGCCGAGGACGAGCACCTCCCGGCCGACGACGGCAGCGCCGGCGCGCGCACCGCACACCAGGACGTGGTGCTCGGTCTCGACGTCAAGGACCCGTGCGACGAGGTGATCGAGTTCGCCTTCGAGGCGGCCGTGCGGCGGCGGGCCCGGCTCCACGTGGTGCACGCCTGGCAGCCGCCGTCCCCCCTCGGGCTGGGTCCCGGTGACATCGCCCTGGTGGACGCCCCCTGCCGGGCGGAGGAGTGGCGGGGCTTCGTGTCCGCCGTGCTCCAGGTCTGGCGGGGCGAGTACCCCGGCGTCGAGGTCGTCGAGACGGTCGTACGGGAGAAGGCCACGACCGCGCTGGTGCGGGCCGCCTCCGGCGCCGGCCTGCTCGTCGTGGGCCGCCACCTCACCGGCCGGCCGGCGTTCACACGCACGGGTCCCGTCACGCACGCCGCCATCCACCACGTCGGCTGCCCGGTGGCCGTCGTCCCCCACCACTGAAAGGAGCCGACACCCATGAGCGCGCCGTGCCCGACCCGCCGCGACGCGCGGTGCGGCGCGCCGGGGCACACGCGCGGCGAGGGTACCCACAGCGGGCGAGCGGGAACGATCGGCAGGGCAAGGTGAGCACCAGTGGACGACACACTGCAGCCGGACGCGAAGACAGTGGCAGGCCTGGTCGCCGAGGCCGTGACCGCCCCCTCCATGCACAACGCGCAGCCCTGGCGCTTTCGCTTCGTGGCGAGCGAGCGGGTCCTGCTGCTGCTGGCCGACCTCGACCGCGCCATGCCCCGCTCGGACCCCGCCAACCGGGCCCTGCACATCGGCTGCGGGGCGGCGCTGTTCAACCTGCGCGTCGCCGCCGCGCAGGCCGGTCTCCCCCTTGAGGCCCACCTGTTGCCGGACCCCACCGAACCGCTGCGGCTCGCCGCCGTCCGGCTGCGTGAGGCAGGCGCCGCCGTTTCGGCCGAGGACGACCTGGCGCGTCTGTACCCCGCCGTCCGCCGTCGGCACACCAGCCGGTACCCCTTCGACGAGAAGGACATCCCGGAGGACGTCCGGACCGCGTTGCGCGCGGCGGCGAACGGGGAGGGGGCCGACCTGCAGTTCCCCGGACCCTGGCACGTGGAAACCGTCCTCGGGCTGGTGAAGGACGCGGAGAGCCGAGACGCCCTGGATCCCGAGAACATGGAGGATCTGCAGCGCTGGACCAGGCTCGGCGACGAGGCGGACATCGCCACCGACGGAGTGCCGGAGTTCGCCTTCGGACCACGGGTGCGGGACGGCAAGGCCCCGCTGCGCGACTTCGCCGGCCGCCGCCCGGTGGCCGACCGCGGCACGACCTCGTTCGAGAGGAACCCGCACCTCGCGCTGCTGAGCACACCGGGCGACGCCTCCGCCGACTGGCTGCGCGCCGGCCAGGCCCTGGAACGCGTCCTGCTGGAGGCGACTCTGGCGGGACTCGCCACGTCCCTGACCTCCCACGCCCTCGAGAGCCGGGACCTGCGCCTGCTGGCCCGTGAGCCGGTGACCGGCACAGGCCACGTCCAGATGGTGCTGCGCCTCGGTTTCGGACCCCAGGGCCCCGTGACGCCCCGCCGCCCCGTCCGCGAGGTCCTCGAGGTCGTCTAGACGCCTTTCGAGGGGGGCATGCGGGATCGGTGACGGTGGGGGAGCCGGGCCGGGGGACGGTGCCCGCGGGGGCGTACTGGGCTGCCTGCGCGCCGAACATCGCGGCGTAGCGCCCCTGGACGGCCATGAGCTCGTCGTGGCTGTCCGGGGACGTTGGTGACACGCGTGCAGGATTCCGGGGGATCAGGAGGATGAGGTTCGGGAAGTCGGCGAGGAGGGTGACGCGGTGCTGCCCGTCGGGTGTGGGCCGTTCGCCGGCGGACGGCGGAGGACTCGCGGGCGCGGCAGGCGGGTCATGGTGCTGAACCGTGCTGCGCGGCGACGCAGATGACGGTGGCCGAGAGCGGGTTCGGGGCGAGTGGGGGGCCGCGTGGTCCGGTAGAAGATCCGTTTCCCGAGTTCGACGAGGAGCAGGTAGACGGCCACCATGGCGGCCACGGCGGCGAAGAAGGCTGTCGGCAGGGGCTGGAAGCCGAGGACGTGGGCCAGGGGCGTGGCCGGCAGGGTGGCGCCGAGGGCGACGACTCCCAGCGCGGTCAGTGTCAGAGGCAGGCTGGGGCGGCTGCGCCAGAACGGTGAGCGGCGGGTGCGGATGGCGAAGATCACCAGGGTCTGTGTGGCGAGGGACTCCACGAACCAGCCGGTGTGGAACTGGGCGGCGTCGGCGTGGAAGACGCCCAGCATCACGGCGAAGGTGACGAAGTCGAACACGGAGCTGATGGGCCCGAAGCAGATCATGAAGCGCCGGATGAAGGAGATGTCCCAGTGCGCGGGGCGGCGTACCTGCTCCTCGTCGACCTCGTCGGTGGGGATGGCGAGCTGGCTGGTGTCGTAGAGAAGGTTGTTGAGCAGGATCTGGGAGGGCAGCATCGGCAGGAAGGGCAGGAACAGTGAGGCTCCGGCCGCGCTGAACATGTTGCCGAAGTTGCTCGATGTGCCCATCAGGACGTATTTGATGGTGTTGGCGAAGATCCGGCGTCCCTCGGCGACCCCGTCGGCCAGGACACCGAGGTCCTTCTCCAGCAGGATCACGTCGGCCGCGTCTTTGGCCACGTCGGTGGCCGAGTCCACCGAGATGCCCACGTCGGCTGCGTGCAGCGCGAGAGCGTCGTTGACGCCGTCGCCGAGGAAGGCGACGTCGCCGCCGGTCTTCCGCTGGATCCGCACGATACGGGCCTTCTGCTCGGGGCTGACCCGGGCGAAGACGGTGGTGTCACGGATCGCGGTGACGAGCCGCTCGTCGTCCAGGGCGTCGAGGTCGGAACCGGTCAGTACACCGGCGCTGGTCAGCCCCAGGTCGTGGCAGACCTTGACGGCCACCGCGGGGTTGTCCCCGGTCACGATCTTCGTCGTGATGCCGAGCGCGTCCAGTTGTCCCAGCGCCTCGGCCGCGTCGGATTTGGGCGGGTCGAGGAAGACAAGCAGACCGGTCAGACGGAGGTCCCGCTCGTCGGCGGCACCGGGTGCGGTCGCCGGGCGGGCGGGCCGAGTCGCCACCGCGACGACTCGGTTCCCGGCCGCGAACTCCGCGTCCAGTGCCTCACGGACCGGCTCGGGGACCTCCGCGCAGCGTTCCAGTACCGTCTCCGGAGCGCCCTTGGTGATGAGCAGGGTGTCACCGACGGGGTCGGTGACGGTGACGGAGACCATCCGCCGCTCATGGTCGAAGGGCAGGGTGCCGGCCCGCTTCCAGCCGCTGAGCGCCGGGCGCTGGGCTGCGGCGGCCGGTGAGTCCCACAGGGCGTCGTCGAGGGGGTTTCCGCCCATCGGCCGGTCTTGGCCGTCCACGTCCGATTCGGTGCACAGCAGCCCTCGCTGCAGCACTTCCTCCGCCGAGGTACCGGTGACGGGTACGGCGCGCATGAAGTCGATGCGGCCTGTGGCCGCCCGTCGCGCAGCACGACCGCGTGGTGCCGGATCTTCGCGTGCAGCGCCTGGGCGGTCTTCTCCGCCCGGAACTCGTTGACGAAACCGAGGCCGACGGAGAGCGCGACGATCACCCCGATGATCACGGCGTCGCTGTGCTCCCCGACGAAGTACGACACGACCGCCGCGGCCAGCAGCAGGCCGAGCAGCGGCGACCGGAGCTGATGCCACAGCACCAGCCACGCTCGGGCCCGGTGGGAGTGGACGGCGTTCGGGCCGCAGTGCTTCAGCCGTCGTGCCGCCTCCTCCGACGACAGGCCGCCTCCCGGCACCTGGAGGTCACGGAGCACTTGCGCGCTGGGCAGCGCGGCCGCCGAGACGGCACGCCCCCCGGCCACCGGCCTCGCCCCGACAGCGGTCACCATCGGCGGCCACCGCCCGGGCGTCTGCACTCTCGCACAGCCGAACGCGCCGGCACCGAGCCGGACGAACGTCCGGCAGCGCTGAGCGGACGGAGGGACGGGCCCATACACGGAGCACCTGGCAGCGGCCTCACTTCCCCACCTTCCACCCTTCGACGCTCACACCCCAATGGGGCCTTCGTCCTTCTGTCCGGGACCTGCCGCCCACCGTGCGGTGTGCTGGTGCATGTGCTGTGGCCGCTGGATCGGCCGGTCCGAGGACGTTGCACCTCGGGCGCCCGCAGAACGGAGCGTGACCACCGGGCAGCCACCTGTGAGCACCGCCCGGAGGAGATTGTTCGTGTCATGCCTTCCGCGCCGTGAACCCTGTCCTCTCCAGCGCGCAACGTGAGGCCCATCGGGTGACGATGGACATGTACTGACCACGCTCTCTCAGAAGGAGCTAGCTGCCATGACGTCTCCTTCCGCTTCCCCCGGCCCGGTTCCTTCACGCGGAGCCGAACCACAGGAGGGCCCCCTGACCGGAGGCATGGCCGCCCTGGCGAACGCGGGCTGGCAGCTCCTGTTCACCATGGGCGTCGCCACGACCGCCCTGGGCGTCATCGCCCTCGTCTGGCCGGGACCGACACTGCGCGTCATCGGCCTGCTCTTCGGCGTCTACCTGCTGGCCACCGGTGCCTTCCAACTCGCCGCCGCGTTCGGCGTCCACGTCCCCGGGCACCTTCGCGTCGTGCACTTCCTCGCCGGCGCGGCCACCATCGTGCTGGGACTGATCTGCTTCCGGAGCACCCTGGAGTCGCTCTTCCTGCTCGCGCTGTGGATCGGCTTCAGCTGGGTGCTGCGCGGCACCCTGGAGACGGTCGCCGCGGCCTCCGATCAGACCATGCCGGCGCGCGGCTGGCACGTGGCCTTCGGCATCATCGGTGCTCTGGCCGGCATCGTGATGATCGTCATGCCGTTCGTCTCCATTGCGGTACTCACCCTGGTAGTGGGCGTCATGGCCATCGTTCTGGGCCTGACCGAATTGGTCCGCGCCGTCATGACACGCATCGAGATCAGCCGCCTCACCGCAGGTACGGCCCGCGAGCGGCGGCCCCTGTTCCACGCACGTCCGCACGCCCAGCACTGATCGGCGAAACCCCCGCGTAAAGATCCCACAGCCGGCCGGGCCTCGGGGGCAGCCGCCGAACGGCCGCCCCGAGGCCCGCGGGCAGCAGAGCGGCGGCGGCGACCCGGTCGGTGTCGGCCGCGCGCCGGACGGACAGGGCGAGTGTCAGCGCCCGTCCGACGGATTGGCCGGGCGCCCCGCCGTGACCAGCCCACGACGTGCTGCGCAGCCGGACCGTGCCGTCCGCCGCCTCGTGGTCGCGCAGACGGTCCGTCAGGGTACGGCGGACACGAGCCTGCGCGGTCCGGTCGGCCTGGTGCAGCAGCCGGCGACCGGGTCCCGTCCCCAGCAGGAACTGTGCCGCGTCCTCGGCCCCACGCCCCCAGACCCCGTACGCCTGCACCTGCGGCACCAGCGCCACTGGACGACCCGTCGCCGGGGGCCGGGTGCGGGTGCACTTATCCCGGTGCTGTCACCGGTTCCCGGCCCGCCTGCCGTCCAGCATTCCGTGCAGGTGCGCGGCGGCGTTCTCGATGTCCGCGTATTTCTGCTGTCCGGCGCGTACCTCGGCAGAGAGCACACCGCAGCGGTGGACGCGCTCGAAATCGCCGTAGGGGAACTTGTACCGGCCCTTGGTCTCCTCTCCCATCTCGTCATCGATGCCCAGGTACCACCTGGCGTACTCGTTGAATCCGTGCTCCTCGAGGTAGGCATTCTCGTCCGCTGCCGAAGGCCGGTGCTCGCTCCACTCGTCCCGGTCGTCCAGGACGATCCGGCCTTCTTCGGTCAGTTTCTTTGCGTGGTTGAACGCCCTCGCGTTCAGTTTCACCGTCATGCTGTTCACCGCCCCATCGACAGTCGTGTTCAGGTGTCGGCTGCTGCCGCCCGGATATCCTGTCCAGCCTGCCCCATCAGCTCGTTCAGGTCGCCGACCTCAGGGGCGAGTTCCCGCGCGCGGCGCGATCTGCTGCAGCCATGCCGCAGCGGCCAGGGCCAATTCGACGGCCTCCCGGGTCCGCTCCTCGCGGAGCAGGTTCTCGACCTTGAAAAGCAATGCTCGCGAGCGTGTTGTCATCGGTGCAGGCACCAACTAGGGCTCCAGGCCCGGCGGATACAGTGTCCGCTCCCGGTACTCACGCATCCGCGGTCACGACCGCGGGCGCCGCGCTGTACCTGTCGGGAGGCCCATGAAGACGTACAGGCGGGCCACCAGCCGTGGCAGGCCGGGGTGCTGATGCAGCCAGGCCATCAGTTCGCGCAGATCACCGACGTGGCCCATGATCTGCGACATGCATATCTCGACCATATGCGCGAAACCCGTGATCGCGCCCGCTGGGCACATGGCCGGTTCCCATCGCCGTGTTTACCGCGAGGGCCGCCGCTTTCCTGACGACGCCCCCCCCAGGAGTCGTTGCCGGTGCCCATAGGCGAGCGTGCCGATCCGTATCAGGGGGCCTTCCGGTGCGGCCCGGGCCAGGCTCCGGATCGTGGGGTTTCGGTGAATGTCCTTAACGGACACGAAAGACATGTCCCTGCGCTTGCTGACCCGGGCGCAGACCGAGGGTGCGAAGAGCCTGACGCTCGGAAGTGCTGCGACGGAGTCCGTGGCTCCGGCACGCCTCTGCGGGCCGTTCACCTGGATCAGGTGGAACGGTCGTTTTGCCGCCGGCCCGCCAGGCGAGCTTCGGCGCTCCGGCGGCGTGCCGTGCGGATCCCCGTCGGCCCCCGAGGCGAGACAACCACGCACCGACCGATCAGCGCAATCTCCCGACCCGGACGACCACCAACCGACGGCACATCCCCGATGAGGTAACCCGCTAGTCACCGTGGTCGTCCTGCAGCACGCTGCGACGCTCCTGTTCGCGCTTGGAGTAGGCGGCTGCCCGGATCGCCTCCTCGCTCTCCAGGCCCGATCCCAGCGCGCCGCCCACCGTGGCGACCGAAGCGACGAACCAAGACAGCGTCCAGTACTCCGTGACGTGCAGCGGCGTTCGTGTCGCGGAAGCGTACAGGCGGTCGTTGAGGAGGAACAGCGCCCACCCCAAGTTGATGACCACCAAACCCGCGTAGCAGACGATCACCCCGATACCCACGGTCACGACCGTCGAGGCGTTGTAGAGAGCCGCCCTCTTCCTCGCCTCCGGCGAAACCTCATCCGTTCGATGCCACAGGTTCGCGTCCACGATCAGCCAGCCGATCATGAGCGCGACAGACCCGACCATGGCGATCACTAGGCGTGGCGTGCTCAGGGAGGTGGCCAGGGTCCAGATGGTGGAGTTCACGGTGGCGACTGCTCCCGTGGCGAGTGCGGCCGCCAGGGCTTTCGACAAGCCCGGCACCAAGCGCCACGGCCGGTTGGCGCGGACCATACCGCTGAGCACCCTCAGGTTGCCGCGCGGCCCACTGACGACGTACCGCAGGTCGGCGATCTCCTCCTCACCGACCTGGCCCGGATGGATGGGCGCGAGACGACGGATGAAGGGCCCCCGCAGCGGCTGACTTCCCGGAGGTCGTTCAGGCCCAGTGGCCTGCGGGCCCGCCAAGCTGAGCACGGCTTCTTCCACGGCCTGCCGGGCCCTGGTCTGCAGCCGGAAGCCCCCCAGCGCGGGAAGAGACAGCAGCGCCAAGCCGTGTTCGTGACTCAGATCCACCACGAGCTTGCGCCCATGTGAGTGCAGCGGAAGGTCGGTGAGGGCCACGACGATGTCCCAGTTCCCCTCACTTCCGCGGTCCATGACCCGGCGCGTCAATGTGGACAGGTCATCGGTCCCTGCTGTGAAGGGCTCACTGACCACCTCGACGTCGAACCGTCGTCCCTGGCCTGATCTGTTGGCGAGCCGATCAGGAAGCATCTGGGCCATGCGTTGCGCGATCTCCGTCGGCGCATCCGGATCCGCCAGAAGAGCCACGACTGTAACGTCCTGCGACGACACCCGCATGACTCCTTATCGTCGGCTGCCCCCGCGATCGGACGTGGCCACAGGATGCCTCCGAGGTAACGCCGACGCCGCGTGACACGCTGGCCCCTGCCGGCAGGTGTAGGAGGTACGGTCAGACCTCCTCGTCTTCCCCCGTGCAGGACCTGCCCCACCACCGGGCCACACGGTTGCGTGCGCCACCGCGATCAGCGGGTCCACCCGGTCGAGGAGGCGGTGCGCGCCGTGGCCGGCGGCTGACGCCGCATTCCGCCCTCGCCCGGGTGCGGGTGACTCACACCCGGGCGCTTTCGAAGGCGCTGCGCAGCGAGTCCGACACGGTGTGTTCCCGCAAGCTGAGGGACATCGCCGCGCCGAGCGGTACACCCTTCGAGCACCAGTCGTTCGGCCACACCTTCGGGCACGTTGAGGCGATGTTGGATAAAGGGGCACATCCAGGGGGCCCGGGACAAGCTGGACTGGCTGAATGTGGCTCCAGGTCCGTGATCTCCACAACCGCGACGGCGCGCCGGGGCAGCTTCCTCCGGCTCGCGCAGCAGGGCGCGGTGCTGGATGACCGTCTTCTTGACGGCCTCAACGAGGTTCTTCCAGATGTGCCAGCGTCCGCGACATGGACAGCGTCCGGGGCGCCGAGCCGTCCGGCCTCGGCATAGGCGGAGCGGCCCCGGCAGATCCCCTCGATGCCAGGATGATCGGCGAGCCACCCGGCCACCATCGAGGTGTCCCGGCCGGGCAGTAGATCGACCGGCTGGCGCGTCTCGATGTCCACAAGGATCGTGCCGTAGTTGTGCCCCTTGCGCAGCGCGAACTCATCCACCCCGAGCACTCTCGGCGTGGACATCGCAGCCGACCAAGTGGTAGCGGCCGTTGGCGACGGCATAGCAGCCTGGTTCGTGCGGAAGCGCAGGCAGGGAGCCTGCTGGCCAGAGTGAAGCGAGGTTCCTCACAATCATCGACTCCAACGCGTGCCCGTGTACAGTAAAGACCGCCCTTGACCTGCACAAAGCAGGCAGGGAGCCGTCTTAGAGGAGTCCACAGTGCTGCGTACTCTGTTCAAGTCCAAGATCCACCGGGCCACCGTCACCCAGGCCGACCTGCACTACGTGGGATCGGTGACCATCGACGCGGACCTGCTCGACGCCGCCGATCTGCTGCCCGGTGAACTCGTCCACATCGTCGACATCACCAACGGGGCCCGGCTGGAGACCTACGTCATCGAGGGGGAGCGCGGTACCGGTGTCGTCGGTATCAACGGAGCCGCCGCGCACCTCGTCCACCCCGGTGATCTCGTGATCATCATCAGCTACGCTCAGGTGACCGACGCGGAGGCGCGAGCGCTGAAGCCCCGGGTCGTGCACGTGGACCGCGACAACCGGATCGTGGCGCTGGGTGCGGACCCGTCCGCGCCGGTGCCGGGCTCGGACCAGGAGCGCAGCCCTCAGGCCGTCGCGGCGCGGCCGTAGCACCACCGGACCAGGAGCGGGCCCGTGAGCGACGACATCGAGATCCGCGACGACCGTGCCGCCGGGCGGCTGGAGGCGGTCGGCGGGGGCGAAGTGGTGGGCCGCATCGAGTACTTCGTCCTCGACAGCCCCGGGCGCGCCCTGGTCCCGGTTCACACGATCGTGGAACCGGCGCACGAGGGGAAGGGCATCGCCGGCTCGCTGGCACGCGAGCTGTACGGCCTCGCCCGGCGCGAGGGTGTCGCCGTGGCCCCGCTGTGCCCGTACGTGGTCAAGTGGGCCGAACGCCACCCCGACCAGGCCCCGCCGGCCGACCCCGGGTTGCTGCTCGCCGCGAAGGACTGGCTCAAGGCCCACCCGGGACGTTTCTGAGCCGGCCACCCTGCCGTGCTCGCCCTCCCGTACACCTCGCCCGCCCGCGTTCCGGACTTCGACGCCCATGGGAACACCCCGGCCCCGCTGGTGGCACCGGCGGCGGTTCCGCGCCGGCACGGGCCTCGTCAAGCACGTCCCGTGACCCCACCCGGGCCCTCGGGGTGGTGCTGCCGGGTGACCACCGGGTGACTGAGCGCGCCGACGTCGGGTAGGTGGAGGATGAGTCCAGAGCCGATCTCCACCGACTGGCGGGAGGACGCCATGACAAACCCGTATCCCGATCCCGTCCCGCCCTCGCCCACGCCGGGCCCGGGGCCGGAACCCACGCCGGGCGGCCCGGACCCCGAGCCTCCGCACCCGGTTCCGGCACCGGAACCGCCGCCGGCCCCGCACCCGCCGCCCATGCCGGGTCCGGTACCGACCCCGCCGCCGGGACCGCATCCCGGCCCGCCTCCGGAACCGTCCCCGTCCCCCATTCCGCCGGGACCGGAGCCGGTGCCGAACCCGGAGCCGGGACCGCCGTTGACCTGAGCCAGCACCGGGGCGGCCGGGTCGCGGCAGGGAGCACGTGCGCGCCGGGTCCCGGCCCAGTGCCCGGCTCATCGGCCTCGGCTCACCGGCCCCCGTGCGCCGGGAACGTGCCCGTGACGCCGGGTCCCGGCTCAGTGCCCGGTCCCCGTGCGCCGGGAACCGCCCCCGTCACGCCGGCCCGGCCCGCCGGCCCCGGCAGGGTCCGGCGCCCCGGCCCCGGTTCACCGATTCCCCGGCCGACCGCGTACAACAAGACGGTGGGCGTCCCAAGGGACGCCCACCGTCTTCCCTTACCAGAGGCCGATCGGCCTCAGCGGCCGCGGAGACCGATCGGCCTACCGGCCCGTCGTCGCCCGCAGGCCGCGGACCGCGGTGCTCACGCCTTCACCTCCGACCGGTCACCGCCCCACAGCGTGTGGAAGGTGCCGTCACGGTCGACGCGGCGGTAGGTGTGCGCGCCGAAGAAGTCCCGCTGCGCCTGGGTGAGGGCGGCGGGGAGGCGCTCTGCGCGCAGGGCGTCGTAGTAGGCGAGGGCCGCGGCGAAGCCGGGCGTCGGCACGCCCTGGCGGGTCGCGGCGACCAGCACCTCGCGCCAGTCGTCCTGCGCAGCGGCGATCTCTCGCGCGAACGTCTCGTCGGACAGCAGGCTCGGAAGATCCGGCCGGGCGTCGTACGCGGCGCGGATGCGGTCCAGGAAGGCCGCGCGGATGATGCAGCCGCCCCGCCAGATCGCGGACACGGCACCGAGGTCGATGTCCCAGCCGTACTCCTCGCTGCCCGCGGCGATCTCGTGGAAGCCCTGCGTGTAGGAGACGATCTTCGAGGCGTACAGCGCCTGTTCGACGCGGTCGGCGAACGCGGAGGCCTCCGCCTCGCCGAGCGGCGCGGCCTTCGGCCCGGCCAGGTCGCGTGAGGCCTCCCGCAGCTCGGCGTGCCCGGACAGGGAGCGGGCGAAGACGGCCTCGGCGATCCCGGACACGGGCACGCCGAGGTCGAGCGCGATCTGCACCGTCCAGCGGCCGGTGCCCTTCTGCTCGGCCTGGTCCACGACCACGTCCACGAACGGCTTACCCGTCTCCGCGTCCACGTGGGACAGCACCTCGGCCGTGATCTCGATCAGGTAGGAGTCCAGCCGGCCGGTGTTCCAGGTGCGGAAGATCTCCGCGATCTGTGCGGGGGAGTACCCGGCGACGTCGCGCAGCAACTGGTACGCCTCGCCGATCAGCTGCATGTCGGCATACTCGATGCCGTTGTGCACCATCTTCACGAAGTGCCCCGCGCCGTCCGGACCGACGTGCGTGACGCAGGGCGCGCCGTCCGCCGCCTTCGCGGAGATCTTCTCCAGCATGGGGCCCAGCGATTCGTACGACTCCGCCGAGCCGCCCGGCATGATGCTCGGCCCGTGCAGGGCGCCCTCCTCACCGCCGGAGATGCCCGTGCCGACGAAGTGGATGCCCTGCTCGCGCAGCTCGCGCTCCCGGCGCCGGGTGTCTGCGAAGTGCGCGTTGCCACCGTCGATGATCATGTCGCCGGGCTCCAGGAGCGGGGCGAACTCCTGGATCACCGCGTCGGTCGGCTCGCCGGCCTTGACCATAACGACCAGGCGGCGCGGCCGCTCCAGCGCCGCCACGAACTCCTTGGCGGTCTCGGCCGCGACGAAGTCGCCCTCGTGCCCGAACTCCTCGACCAGGGCGTGCGTCCGCGACGCCGTCCGGTTGTGCACGGCGACCGTGTAGCCGTTGCGCGCGAAGTTGCGGGCGAGGTTGCGGCCCATGACCGCGAGTCCTGTGACGCCGATCTGGGCTGTAGTGCTCATACCGCCTGCTCCCTTGAAGATCCTGTCCATCGCCTGCGTCCTGCCGGGGTGCCGGTCGTGCCGGTCAGTATCGCCTTCGACCATCCTGACGTGCCGCAACGGCGACCGCACCACGCCACCCCGTGGACTCCATTACGCGCGGGAGGTGCCGCACGCCTCAGCGCGGGCGCCACCGATCCGGACAAGGGGAGCGCCATACCGGCCAGTTGGGGCGGCCAGGCGGCGAAAACCCGTCTTGTGGTGGCCTGTTCGCCGCGTTTACTTTTGCCGCTCCTGACGCACGCCGAGGGGGCTTCAGACATGGCCGCACGCGGCCGGCACCGCCGGTACCAGCCCAACAGGATCAACCGCGCCTCGCTCACCGTCACGGCGGGCGGCGCGGGCATGGCACTCCCGCTCATCGGCGCCGGCGCCGCCCAGGCGGCGGACGTGGCCACCTGGAACAAGGTGGCGGCCTGCGAGTCGAGCGGCAACTGGGGCATCAACACCGGCAACGGTTACTACGGCGGACTGCAGTTCACCCAGTCCACCTGGGAGGCCTACGGCGGCACGAGGTACGCCCCGCGCGCCGACCTGGCCACCAGGGACCAGCAGATCGCCGTCGCCGAGAAGGTGCTCGACGGGCAGGGGCCCAGCGCCTGGCCGGTGTGCTCGGCACGCGCCGGACTCACCTCCGGCGGGGGCACCGGAACCCATCCGGACGGCGCACCGCCGCGCGGCACCAAGAGCGCCACGGACGGCCGGGACGCCGACACGGCCACGGCCCGGAGCACCAGGGCCGCGCGGACGTCCGTCCGGGACGTGCAGCCGCAGACCACGCCCCAGTCCCGGGCCGGGACCGCGCAGATGTACACGGTGGTCCGCGGCGACACCCTCTCCGGCATCGCCGACGAGCGGGACGTCGACGGCGGCTGGCGGCGGCTGTACGAGACGAACCGCGCGACGATCGGCGGTGACCCGGATTTGATCATGCCGGGGCAGCGGCTCGCGCTGCACGAGACCTCGGCCGTGTCGCGTGCGCCGCACACGGCGCACAAGGAGAGCAAGGCGCCCTCCGCGCACCCGCCGAAGACGGAGCGGCACGCCACCCCGTCGAAGAAGAGCGAGAAGCACACCGCTGCGAAGACGGAGAGACACCCGGCGGAGAGACACCCGGCGGAGAAACACACGACGGAGAGACACACCACGCCGTCGAGGACGAGCCGGTCGCATACCGCCTCGCACGCCCGTGTCGCCCCCGTGAGCGGCCCGCTGGGCACGTCCTACCACGCGACGGGATCGCACTGGTCGAAGGGCTACCACACCGGCGTGGACTTCGCCGTGGCCACCGGCACCTCGGTGAAGGCGGTCGCCGGCGGGCACGTGGTCGCCGCCGGCTGGGGCGGCGCCTACGGCTACCAGGTCGTCATACGGCACTCCGACGGCCGCTACAGCCAGTACGGGCACCTGTCCGCGATCGCCGTGCGCGACGGCCAGACGGTGACCGGCGGCCAGCGCATCGGCCGCTCGGGAGCCACCGGGAACGTCACGGGCCCGCATCTGCACTTCGAGGTGCGCACGGGGCCCGGATTCGGTACGGACATCGACCCGGTCGCCTATCTCCGGGCCGGGGGCGTCACGATCTGACCCGGGCGCGGACGCGGGCGCCGTCCCGGTCGTCGAGGAACGGCACCGGGACGTACGGGCCGCCGTGGAAGGGGCCGAGGACGAGGGCCCCCGCCAGCGGCTGGAGTTGGCGCGGCGGTGCCGGCAGGAAGACCGCCGGCACCGGGGTCCCGGGGTGCCCGCCGGAGGGGGCGGGAAGCACCGCCGACGGCTTCCGCGCGGGCCCCGGTCCGGCGGGACCCGCCGGAGGCGCGGCATCCCCGTCCGCCGGCTCCGCCGCGGACAGCGAACCCGTCCCGCCCGCAGGCTCCGCCACGGTCGGAGAACCCACCACGTCCGTGGGCTCCGCCGTGGCCGACGGCTCCGCCATCCCCGACAGCTCCGCGATGGCCGACAGCTCCGCCATCCCCGACAGCTTCGCGATGCCCGACAGCTCCGCCACGTCCGCGGCCTCCGTCCGGCTGAGGCGTTCGGTGGTGAGCAGGATCAGCCCGCCCGCCGCCACCACGCCGCAGCCGAGGGCCAGCACGGTGCCCGTGCTGCCGTAACGGAAGGTTTCTCCGAACATCGTGATGCCGACCGCTGCCGCCGCCACCGGGTTGACCACGGTCAGCGTGGCCAGCGGCGCCGCGAGGCCACCGCTGCGGTAGGAAGCCTGCGACAGCAGCATGCCGGCCGTGGCGAGGACGCCTATCACCGCGAGGGAGGGCAGCTCGGCCACCGTCACGCCGCCGGCGACGTCGACCGCGACGGTCTTGGTGAACACCGAGGACATGCCGAACGCGACGCCGGACGCGCCGGCGAGGAGCATGCTGCGCACCGCCGGGTGCCGGTGGGCGGCCCGGCTCATGATCACCAGGGCCACCACCGCACCGGCGGTGACCGCGGCCACGGACACGCGCTGGGGGCCGGTCAGCGACTGCGCGCCGGAGGCGCCCACCACGGACAGCAGGCCCGCGAGCCCCACCGTCGCCATGATCGCGCCGCGCCACGCGGCGGCCCCAGCCCGGCGGCCGACGAACAGCGCCGCCATGGGCAGCGCGCAGACGATGGTCAGGGCGCCCAGGGGCTGCACCAGACTCAGGGGACCGTAGGCCAGGGCCACCACGTGCAGCAGGCCGCCGAGTCCGTTCAGCCCGACCGCCGCCCACCAGCCGGGACGGCGCAGCGGCGCGTACCGTTCGTTGGGGGAGGACACCGCGACCCGTTCCTGCACGATCGCTCCGCCGGCGTAGGCGACGGCGGAGACGAGCGACAGCAGCACGGACAACGCGAGGGCGCTCATGGGCGGCTCCTCCGCGTGAGGCGGGGGCGGTGACCCCTGCATGACGAACGCTCGGCTTCCATGGGCAACACCCTGCCGCGCCGGGCCCTTCGCGTCGTCGTCCCTGAGCACCCACTGGGTCATACTGCCGATGGAGTACGGCCCCGGCGTCGTCATACCCGGGGTGGGGAACAAGGGGCGGCCGACCCCGAGGAACACGGGTCTCCGCGACGGGCGGACCACCTCGGCGGGCGCGTGCGTGCGATCGTCCGGTGCTCGGTGCTCGGTGCTCGGTACCTGGCGCCTCGTCGGCCGGCACCGCGCCGTCCCTCACGGCGCCCCCCGGTGGCCGGGCTCCGCCCGTCCGCCTCGCGGAGGGGCTCTGGTACTACTGCTCGTCGTGGACCTCGATCCTGATCTGGCGGCGCTGGCGCCCCTCGGTGGCTTCTTCGTGCTGCGCACCGGGCGGGCGCCCCACCGGCCGCTGCCCACGCTGGCCCGCGCCTACGGTTCCCCGCACGAGGACGCCGGCACCCGCGGCGGGGAGGGCCCGGACGCCCACGACGACCCGCTCGCGTTCCGGGTCCGGAAAGTGGCCGGCGCCCTCCGTACCGCCGAACCGCGCGTCGCCGCCTCCGTGGCGCACCAGGGGCTGGCGGCGCGGTTGTGGTCGGCCGCGCTGGGCTGCGCCGCGCTGTACGGCAGGGTTCCCGACCTCGACGCCGGTCTGCTCGGCTGGGACCCCGACGGCAGCGCCCCGGACGATCTGTGGCTCGCCGAGGTGCGCCCCCTGCCCGCCGACGCCGAGACGCTCGCGCGGGTCGTCCTGGACGGCCACCTCGCACCCCTGGCGGCGGCCGTGTGTGCCCGCCACCGGATCGCGCCCGCACTGCTGTGGGGCAACGCGGCGTCCGCGCTGGCGGCTGCGGCGCGCCTGCTGGAGCGGTGGGCGCTCGGCAGCGGCCACGCGGGGGCGGGCGCACACGCCCGCGACCTGTCCGCCCGCCTTCTGGCCCACCCCCGCCTCGCCGCGACCGGCACACTCACCCGCGGCGGGTTCCGGCGCCGCAGCTGCTGCCTCTACTACCGTGTCCCCGGGGGCGGTGTCTGCGGTGACTGCTGTTTCCCATGTGCCCCGGGCTCTTCCCCGCGCGCCGCATCTGGGTGACCATGATGACCATGAAGTGACCGGGCCGGTCGGACAGGGGGCACTGCTTTGCGAGTGGGACTGCTGACCCGTGAGTACCCGCCGGACGTGTACGGCGGCGCGGGCGTCCACGTCGAGTTCCTGGCGCGCGAGCTCAGGACGCTCGTCGACCTGGAGGTGCACTGCTGGGGCGAGCCGACGGCGGCGGAGCGGGCGGCCGGCGTGGTGCGCCACCGGCCCTGGCCCGCGCTGGACACCGCCAACGACGCGCTGCGCACCTTCTCCGTGGACCTGTCCGTCACCGCCGCGCTCCAGGGCCGCGAACTTCTCCACTCCCACACCTGGTACGCCAACCTCGCCGGCCACCTCGGCAAGCTGCTGTACGGCGTCCCGCACGTGATGACCGCCCACTCCCTGGAGCCGCTGCGTCCCTGGAAGGCCGAGCAGCTCGGCGGCGGATACGCCCTGTCCAGCTGGGCCGAGCGCACCGCGATCGAGGCCGCCGACGCGGTGATCGCCGTCTCCGGCGCCATGCGCGAGGACATCCTCGGCTGCTACCCCGACCTGGACCCGGACCGGGTGCACGTCATCCACAACGGCATCGACACCTCCCTGTACCGTCCCGACCACGACACCGACGCCCTCATCCGCGCCGGTGTGGACCCCGACCGCCCGTACGTGCTCTTCGTCGGACGCATCACCCGTCAGAAGGGCGTCCCGCACCTGCTGCGCGCGGTACGCGGCATCGACCCCTCGGCGCAGGTCGTGCTGTGCGCCGGCGCGCCCGACACGCCGGAGATCGACCGGGAGTTCCGCGAACTGCACGACGAGCTCAGCCGGGCGCGCGACGGCGTCCACTGGATCCCGAGGATGCTGCCCCGCACGGACGTGATCCAGCTCCTCACCCACGCCGCCGTCTTCGTGTGTCCCTCGGTGTACGAGCCGCTCGGCATCGTCAACCTGGAGGCGATGGCGTGCGGCACCCCCGTGGTCGCCTCCCGGGTCGGCGGCATCCCGGAAGTGGTCGAGGACGGCCGTACCGGGCTACTCGTGCCGCTGGACGGCGGCGACGAGGCGTTCGAGGCAGGTTTGGCCCAGGCGCTCGACCGGGTGCTCGGCGACCCGGAGGCCGCCCGGCGCATGGGCGAGGCCGGGCGGCGGCGCGCGGTCGAGGAGTTCGGCTGGGACGCGGTCGCCCGGCGCACGGCGCGGCTCTACGAGAAGATCGTCGGACAGGCTTAGTCCTCCCCGCCCAGGGGCACTAGTGGGTTCAACAGGGTGAGGGGAGCGGCCATGCGTCGTGGTGGACCTTCGGTCCTCGGGATCGTCCTCGCGGGCGGGGAGGGCAAGCGCCTGATGCCCCTGACCGCGGACCGCGCCAAACCCGCGGTCACCTTCGGCGGCACCTACCGGCTCGTCGACTTCGTCCTGTCCAACCTCGTCAACGGCGACATCCTGCGCGTCTGCGTGCTGACCCAGTACAAGTCGCACTCCCTGGACCGGCACATCACCACCACCTGGCGCATGTCCAGCCTGCTGGGCAACTACGTCACGCCGGTGCCGGCGCAGCAGCGGCTCGGTCCCCGCTGGTACCTCGGCAGTGCCGACGCGATCCTGCAGTCCCTCAACCTGGTCTACGACGAACAGCCCGATTACGTGGCCGTCTTCGGTGCCGACCACGTCTATCGCATGGACCCGCGGCAGATGCTGCAGCAGCACATCGAGGGCGGCGCGGGCGTGACGGTCGCCGGTATCCGGGTGCCGCGCGCCGAGTCGGCGTCCTTCGGCGTGATCACCCCGGCCTCCGACGGGCAGACCGTCGAGCGGTTCCTGGAGAAGCCGGCCGACCCGCCCGGGCTGGCCGACGACCCGGAGTGCGTCTTCGCCTCCATGGGCAACTACATCTTCACCACCAAGGCGCTCGTCGAGGCGCTGCACCGGGACGCCGAGGACGCGCACTCGGTGCACGACATGGGCGGCTCGATCCTGCCCCAGCTCACCGACCGCGGCGAGGCGCAGCTGTACGACTTCAGCGACAACCACGTGCCCGGCGAGACCACCCGCGACCAGGGCTACTGGCGCGACGTGGGCACGCTCGACGCCTACTACGAAGCCCACATGGACCTGATCGCCGAGCGTCCCGCCTTCAACCTGTACAACCGGGACTGGCCCATCTACACCCACTCCGCGCAGCTCTCGCCGGCCCGCTTCAACGCCGGTGGCATAGCCGGCGAGTCGATCATCAGCGCCGGCTGCCTGATCCGGGGGCAGGTGACGCGGTCCGTGCTCTCGCCGGGCGTCGTGGTCGACCCCGGGGCGGTCGTGCAGGGCTCGGTGCTGCACGACAACGTGCACATCGGCCGGGGCGCGATCGTCCGCGGGGCCGTCCTGGACAAGAACGTCGAGGTGCCGCCCGGCGCGACGATCGGGGTCAACCCGGAACGCGACGCGGAGCTGTACACCGTCTCCAAGGGCGGGGTGATCGCGCTGGGGAAGGGGCAGCGGGTGCCATAGTGCCGGCGGCCCCGCCGCGCAGGGCGGCCAGGTGCGCGCCCATGTGGGCCGGCTCGCCCCCGCGCCCTTCCCTTCGGTACCGGGACCGCCGGCCGCGCACGCCGGCCACCCACCGCCGACGCCGGCCGCGCCCGGGCTCGAGCCGCCGCACACGCCTGCGCCGGTGTCGCGGGTCTCAACACCGGTTACTCCAGGCACCGTTCGGAGCACGGGAACGCCTGTCGCGCCCGAATCAGGCGCCGGTGACGTCGCGACAGATCACACCACGCGGAAGCGACGTCCGCCCGGAGGCGACGTCCGCCCATGCACGCGCCCCGCGGTCGAACGGCCTGGGGGCGGCCCGGAGACGGCCGCGGGGAACCGGCCCGGAAGCCGACCGCGCATCCGCCCGTTGCGCCACCGGCCTGCCCGATCACCGTCTGTCTTGTCATGTCCCTGGACGGTAAGCGGATTCCGTGCTGTCATGCCCACTGCTGCCCATGACAACGTTGCCGGGACCCGGTCCCCGCCGCCAGGGCACGAGCAAGAGCCGCCCGTTCCTTCCGTCCAGGAGGATGTGTGCGCACTCAGCGCCTCAGAAACCGACTCGTGCTGCTGCTCGCCGGGGCCCTCGGCCTCGCCGGACTCACCGCGTCGCCGCCCGCCTCGGCGGCCGCCGACGATCCGGCCGAGGTCCACGGCCTGAAGGGCGAGTACTACACCCAGTCCGCCCCCGGCGCCTTCGACTTCCACACCCGCAAGGCCACCGCTGTCGACCCGGACCTCGACTTCGACAACCTGGAGCCGCGTCTTTCGTTCACCACCGGGCAGTCGGACGACGTGAGCGTCCGCTGGACCGGGCGGCTCGTCCCGGAGGAGACCGGCCCCCACACGTTCTCGATCACCGGCGACAACGGCTTCCGCCTGCTGATCGACGGCCGCACCGTCATCGACCACTGGGTCGACGACTGGGACCGCGAGCAGACGTCCGCGCCCGTCGAGCTGACCGCCGGCCGGTCCTACGACATCAAGGTCGAGTACTTCGAGCACTACGGCGGTTCCAACCTGCACGTCCGCTGGACCCCGCCCGGCGGGACCAAGGAGCCCGTCCCGCAGTCGGCCTTCCGGCTGCCCGAGGGCTTCGGCTACGACGGCGCGACCACGACCGCCGTCCTCGGCGACGGCCGCACCCTGAGGCTCGGCTTCGCGCAGCGGCTCGCGCCGCCACCCGCCGGCCTCGACGGCCACCTCCGGGCGGTGATCGGCGGCGCGGCCTGGCCGCTGGGCGCGGCCCGCCTCGACCCCGCCGACCCGCGCGCCCTGCTCGTCGCCCTGGAGGAGCCCGTCGTCGGCAACCGGACCGGCACCGCCCGAGGCACGGCGGACGTCCGCTACGACGGGAAGGGCGGCCTGGCCGCGGCCGACGGCAAGGCCGTCGGCGACTTCCTCAGCAGCGGCGCCAACCGCTCCACCCACGAACTGCGCACCCGCTGGGCCGAGCAGGTCGGCCCGGACAACGCCCTCCCCGAGTACCCGCGCCCGCAACTCACCCGCACCGCCTGGCGCAACCTCGACGGACGCTGGGAGTTCGCCGCCGCCCGGGCGGGCGAGCAGCCGCCCGTGGGCCGGACACTGCCCGAGCGCATCCTGGTGCCCTACCCCGTGGAGTCGCAGCTCTCCGGCATCGAGCGCCACGAGGACCGCATGTGGTACCGCCGCACCTTCACCGTCCCCGCCGGCTGGCACATCGGCGCGGGCAAGCGGCTGCGGCTCAACTTCGGCGCGGTCGACTGGCAGACCGAGGTGTACGTCAACGGCATCCAGGTGGCCCGGCACAAGGGCGGGTACGACAAGTTCAGCGCCGACGTCACCGACGCGCTGAAGCCCGGCCGCACCCAGGAACTCGTCGTCGGCGTGTACGACCCGACCGACGCGGCCGGCGGCGAGAACCCGCCGCTGGGCAAGCAGCGCCTGGATCCGAGCGGCATCTGGTACACGCCCACCTCCGGCATCTGGCAGACGGTCTGGATGGAGCCCGTCGCGCCCGACCACGTCGACTCGCTCAAGCTCGTGCCGGACGTGACGCACGGCCGGCTCACCGTGGAGGCCAGGGGCGTCCGGGACGGCGTGCCCGTCACGGCGACGGCGTACGACGGCCGGCGACCGGTCGCCACCGCGCGCGGACGCACCGGCGGCCCGCTCACCCTGGTGATCGACGACCCGCACCTGTGGTCGCCCGACGACCCGTTCCTGTACGGCCTGAAGGTGCGTGTCGGAACCGACGACGTGGGCAGCTACTTCGGCATGCGCTCCGTCGCCGTCGAGCACGTGAACGGCGTGCCGCGCACCCTCCTGAACGGCGAGCCCGTCTTCATGATGGCCACCCTCGACCAGGGCTTCTGGCCCGACGGCCTCTACACGGCGCCGACGGACGAGGCCCTGGCGTACGACCTGAGGGTGCACAAGGAACTCGGCTTCAACGCCGTGCGCAAGCACATCAAGGTCGAGCCGGACCGCTGGTTCTACTGGGCCGACCGGCTCGGTCTGATGGTGTGGCAGGACATGCCGGCGACGACCGCCGGGGTCGACCCGTCCACCGCCGCCCGCGCCGAGTACGAGCGGGAGATGAAGGAGGTCATCGACGAGCACGTCAGCAGCCCGTCGGTCGTCATGTGGGTGACCTTCAACGAGGGCTGGGGCCAGTACGACGTGGGCCGTGTCGCCGAGCAGGCGGCGGCCTGGGACCCCACCCGCCTCGTCAACAACCAGTCCGGCCTGAACCTCGGGGCCGACGGCGGCGCCGGCGACATCATGGACGAGCACGGCTACCCCAGCCCGGCCCTGCCGCCCCACCCGGACGGGCGGCGCGCCCTGGTCAGCGGCGAGTACGGCGGCCTCGGCCTCGCGGTCCCCGGCCACGCCTGGCCGGTGCAGCAGTCGTACGTCGACGTCGACCCGGCGACGTACACCGACGACTACCTGGCGAAGCTGGACGAGGTGCGGGCGCTGGTGTGCCGCGGCGGCAACGGCGCGGTCTACACCCAGATCAGCGATGTCGAGGGCGAACTCAACGGCCTGCTGACCTACGACCGCACGGTGCTCAAGCCGGATGCGGCCCGGCTGAGGGCGGCTCACCGGACGCTGATCCGCGACGCGTCCCGGGCGGCACCCGCGGGATGCCCGGCTGACTGACCCTCAGGCCTGATCATGCAGGGACCGACGTCCCCTTCCGGAGGTCCCCCGCATGAGATGGACCCGGCGCCTGCGCCTGTGCGTGGCGGGTGCGGTGGCAGCGTCCGCGCTGACCGCCGCACCCGCCACCGCACGGGCCGCCGCACCCCGTGACGGCAGGCTCACCGACCTGGTCGACCCGTTCATCGGGACCGCGCACGACGGCAACACCTTTCCGGGCGCGGCCGTGCCCTTCGGCATGGTCCAGCTCTCCCCGGACACCGGCCACTTCGCCGGGTACCACCACGCCCACGACCGGATCCGCGGCTTCTCCCTGGTGCACCTGTCCGGCGTCGGCTGCCGCATCGGCGGCGACCTGCCGGTGCTGCCGACCACGGGCGAGGTCACGCAGACGGACTACGCGAAGTACGCGGCCCGGTTCCGCCACGGGAACGAGACGGCGAGCCCCGGCTACTACCGCGTCGGTCTGGACTCCGGCATCGACGCCGAACTGACCGCCACCGCCCGCACCGGGGTGCAGCGTTACACCTTCCCCGCGACCGACCGGGCCAACGTCCTGCTGAACGCGGGGCAGGCCTCGCACCGCACGGTCGCCACAGAAGTCGAGATCCTCGACGACCGCACCGTGCGCACCGCCGTCACCGGCCGCGGCTTCTGCGTCGACACCCTGCCGTACACCGTGTACACCATCACCCGCTTCGACCGGCCCTTCACCGCGTACGGCACCTGGGACGGCAGCACCGTCACCGCCGGTGCCACCTCCGGGCACGGCGGGGCCTACGTCCGCTTCGACACGACGAAGGACCGTACCGTCGAGGCGACCACCGCCCTGTCGTACGTCGACGCGCGGGGCGCCGCCGGGAACCTGGCGGCGGAAGGCGGCCGTTCGTTCGACTCTGTGCGCCGCGCGGCCCGCGGGACATGGGAGCGGCGGCTCGGCGTCGTGCGCGTCCGCGGCGGCGACCACACCCTGAGCCGCACGTTCTACTCGTCGGTGTACCGGTCGTTCCTCGCACCCAACCTGGGCAGCGACGCCGACGGCCGCTACACCGGCTGGGACCGGCGCGTGCACCGGGCGCGGGGCTTCACGTACTACCAGAACTGGTCCCTGTGGGACACCTACCGCACCCAGGCGCAGTTCCTGTCCCTGTTCGCGCCGCGCGAGGCCCGTGACATGGCCGTCTCGGTCGTCCGCGTGGCCGAGGAGAGCGGCTGGCTGCCCAAGTGGGGCTACGCCACCGTCGAGACGAACGTCATGACCGGCGACCCCGTCACCCCGTACCTGACCAACGCCTACCAGCAGGGACTGCTGAAGGGGTACGAGGAACGGGCGTACCGGGTCCTGAGGAGGAACGCCGACGGCGTGCCGCCGGCCGTGTCCCCGGCCGTGGGCCGCGACGCCGGCCCGGACTACCTGGCCAAGGGGTACGTGCCGTACACGGCCGGCCACAAGCCGGTCAAGCCCGGCCACTCGGACTACGCGTTCGGGGCCTCGGCGACCCTCGAGTACGCCCTGTCGGACGCGATGCTCGCCCGGATGGCGCGCGGCCTCGGTCACCGCGCGGACGCCGAGCGCTACGCGGCCCGGTCCCGCTCCTACCGCAACCTCTTCGACCCCTCGACCGGATTCTTCCGGGCCCGCGACGCCTCGGGCGCCTTCACCGGCCCTGCGGACCCCGCCCGGAGCGTGGGCTTCCACGAGGGGACGGCCTGGCAGTACCAGTGGCTCGTGCCGCAGGACGTGCCCGGTCTGGTGGACCTGCTCGGCGGCGCCCGGAGCACCAACGACCGGCTGGACGCGTTCTTCGCCCACGACCGGCTGCTGCGGGACCCGGCCCGCACCGCGCGCGAGGTGTGGGTGCACGAGCCCTACGCGTACTACGGCAGCGCCACGTACAACCCGCAGAACGAGCCCGACCTGCTCGCCCCCTACACCTACCTGTGGACCGGGCAGCCCTGGAAGACGACCGACGTGGTGCACGCCGCGCTGACCCTCTTCACCGACGAGCCGGCCGGCCTGACCGGCAACGACGATCTCGGCACCATGTCCGCCTGGCACGTGCTGGCGGCCATCGGGCTCTTCCCGGTGCAGCCCGGCTACGCCACCTGGGGCCTGTCCACGCCCGTCTTCGAGCGCGTCGACCTGGTCCTGGACCGCCGCTCCTACCCGCGCGGCGGCCTGACGATCACCGCCCCGGGCACCTCGGACGGCGGCCGTTACATCCAGACGGCCCGCACCGACGGGGTGACACTCGACCGGACGTATCTGACCACCGGCGCGCTGCGCTCCCTGCGCAGGCTCGCCTACACCGTCGGCCCGCGGCCCTCGGTGTGGGGCACGTCCGCGCAGGCCGCGCCCCCGGCGCTGCGGTGACACCCGTCCGCACCGGCGGCGCCGCGGTGATGCCGAACGCGTGCCCGACGTGACGCGCCACCCGGCGGAGGCGCCCCCTCCGCCGGGGAAAGTGGCACCATCTGCCCCATCCGTCCTGTCTTCTCCCGCGGAGGGGACGTAATCTGCCGTTAACCGAGCGTAGCGTTTCCGCGCTTGACCGTAATCGGTCAAGAGCGGTTGACCGCAGGCTCACCCACCGTCGACGCGAGGCAAGCACATTGACTTCCGACCTGCTGGCTCCCCTCGACCTGGCGTTCTGGAACATCGAGTCCGCCGACCACCCGATGCACCTCGGCGCACTCGGGGTGTTCTCGGCCCACTCGCCGACCGCCGGTGCCCACGCGGCCGATCTGCTCGCCGCCCGCGCGGCCGCCGTCCCCGGCCTGCGCATGCGCATCCGGGACGTCTGGCGACCGCTCGACCTGCGGCAGCCGCTGACGCGCGGACTCAGGCAGCCGCTGTCCTTCGGCGGCGCGGCGCGCGAGCCCGACCCCGGATTCGACCCGCTGGACCACGTCCGGCTGCACGCCCCGACCGCCGACTTCCAGGCCCTGGCCGGCCGGCTCATGCAGCGGCCGCTGCAACGCAACCGGCCGCCGTGGGAGGCGCACGTGCTGCCCGGGGAGGACGGGGTCTCCTTCGCCGTGCTCTTCAAGTTCCACCACGCCCTCGCCGACGGCCTGCGCGCGCTCACCCTCGCCGCGGCGATCCTCGACCCGATGGACTGGCCCGCACCGCGCCCCCGCCCCGCAGAGCCCCCGCGCGGCCTGCTGTCCGACGTGCGCAGGCTGCCCGGGCTGCTGCCCGGACTGCTGCGCGGCGCGCTGTCCGACGTGGCCCGCGCCCTGGACATCGGCGCCTCCGTCGCCCGTTCCACCTTCGCCACGCGCTCCACGCCCGCCCTGACCGCCGAACCGACCGGCACCCGCCGCACCGCCGGAGTGGTCGTCGACATCGACGACGTGCACCTGGTCCGCAAGGCCGTGGGCGGCACCGTCAACGACGTGCTGATCGCGGTCGTCGCGGGAGCCCTGCGCCGCTGGCTGGACGAGCGGGGCGACGGCAGCGAGGGCGTCGCGCCCCGCGCCCTCATCCCGGTCTCCCGGCGCCGCCCGCGCAGCGCCCAGCCGCAGGGCAACCGCCTGTCCGGCTACCTGATGGAGTTGCCGGTCGGCGACCCCGACCCGCTGCGCCGCCTCGACGCCGTCCGCACGGCCATGGACCGCAACAAGGACGCCGGCCCCGACCGGGGCGCGGGCGCCGTCGCGCTGCTCGCCGACCACGTGCCCGCGCTCGGCCACCGGCTCGGCGGACCGCTGGTCGGCCAGGCGGCCCGGCTCTGGTTCGACATCCTGGTCACCAGCGTGCCGCTGCCCGGCCTCGGTCTGCGGCTCGGCGGACACCCGCTCACGGCGGTCTATCCGTTCGCACCGCTCGCCCCCGGCCAGTCCCTGGCCGTCGCCGTCTCCACGTACCGCGGGGCCGTCCACTACGGCCTGGTCGCCGACGCCAAGGCCGTGCCGGACCTCCACCGGCTGGCCGGCGCCGTGGCCGAGGAGGTGGAGACCCTGATCACCGTCTGCGGGCCCTGAGTACCCCGTTCCCGGGCGCTCAGCGGCGTCGCGGCCCGTGCCCGGGGCGGCCGCGCCGGGCCTCCCGGCGGTCACCGCGCGGCCGGCCCGTCCCCGGGCTGACCGCGATCGGGTTTGGCGGTGCGGCCCGGCGCTCCGTACAATCCCCGGTTCGAAAGCGGGCGCGAGTCGGAGCGCTGCGCGGGTGATCAGGAACGGCAGCGCGATGACGGTGACAGAGGACGGCCCGGCGACCACGGCGGACGTGGCGACGCCCACGCCGGGCGACGAGGCGGCGCACGCGCCGGGCATCGACCCCGAACGCCTCGCCGTGTGTCTCGGCGTGCTGGAGGAGCTCGACCGGCTCGACGTCGACCACCCCGACGCCGTCAGGGTGCGCCGGGCCACCTCGCACATCTACCGCACGGTCAAGCAGCGCCGCCGCCAGGAGCGCCGGGCCGCCAAGACCGCGCACGACCGGGCGGTCACGGAGGCCACCGCCACCGGCTCCGCCCAGCGCATCGACGACGAGACGGAAGGCGTCCTGCCCTCGTCGGCGACGCGCGAGGGCCAGATCGCGGGCATCCTCCAGCGCCCCCGCTCCTGCTACACCTGCAAGCAGCGCTACGTCGAGGTCGACTACTTCTACCACCAGCTCTGCCCGGCCTGCGCCGCCGAGAACCGCGCCCGCCGCGACGCCCGCGCCGACCTCACGGGCAAGCGCGCCCTGCTCACCGGCGGCCGCGCCAAGATCGGCATGTACATCGCGCTGCGGCTGCTGCGCGACGGCGCGCACACCACGGTGACCACCCGTTTCCCCAACGACGCGATCCGCCGCTTCAAGGCCCAGCCGGACAGCGGCGAGTGGATCCACCGGCTGAAGATCGTCGGCATCGACCTGCGGGACCCGGGCCAGGTGGTCGCGCTCGCCGACTCGGTGGCGGCCGAGGGCCCGCTGGACATCCTGATCAACAACGCCGCCCAGACCGTACGGCGTTCCCCGCAGGCCTACAGCGAACTGGTCGCCGCCGAGTCGGCCCCGCTGCCCGCCGGTGAGCTGCCGGCCGCCGAGGTGATCGGCACCTTCGGCTCCGGCGCCGTGGCGGAGCTGCCGGTCGCGGGCGGCGGCGCGCTGACCGCGCAGGACGTCACCGACCTCGCGCTGGTCTCCGGCTCGGCGTCCCTGGAGCGCATCGCGGCCGGCACGGCGATCGACGCGGGCGGCCTGGTGCCGGACCTGCACGACACCAACAGCTGGATCCAGACGGTGGAGGAGGTCACGCCCGTCGAGCTGCTGGAGGTCCAGCTGTGCAACTCGACGGCGCCGTTCATCCTCATCAGCCGTCTGCGCCCGGCCATGGCGGCCTCGTCGGCCCGCCGGACCTACATCGTCAACGTCTCCGCCATGGAGGGCGTCTTCGACCGCGGCTACAAGGGCGCGGGGCACCCGCACACCAACATGGCCAAGGCCGCGTTGAACATGCTCACGCGCACCAGCGCGCAGGAGATGTTCGACACGGACCGCATCCTGATGACGGCCGTGGACACCGGGTGGATCACGGACGAGCGCCCGCACCCGGACAAGATCCGCCTCGCCGACGCCGGCTTCCACGCCCCGCTCGACCTGGTCGACGGCGCGGCCCGCGTCTACGACCCGATCGTGCGCGGCGAGGCGGGCGAGGACCTGTACGGCGTCTTCCTGAAGGACTACGCGCCGGGCAAGTGGTGACCCTCGCGGTGGAGGGTCAGTCCATTGCGCCCAGCCGGGCGCTGCCGGCCGCCACCAGATCGAGGACCGTCCGCCAGTCCTCCAGGACCCCCGCGTCGAGCCCGGCCGTCCGGGCCTCCTCGCTCGCCTGGCGCAGGCTCTGCACGTCGTCGTCGGCCGGGCCGCCGCTCCCGTCCGCCGGGCATGCGCGCACGAGCCGGGCCACGCGGTCGCCGAGCAGGGCGCGCACCGCGGCGGCCGCCCGGTCCGCGCCACGCTCGGCCCCCGCGCCCGGCCAGAGCAGCCGGTCGATGCCGTGCACGAGCCCCGCGACCTGCAGTTCCTTGTCGGCGGGGCGGCGCCGACGCAGCAGTGCCGCGGTGCGCAGCGCGTGGTCGTGCAGGTCGGCCCCCCGGTCCCGGCCGTCCGGCGGCAGGGCGGCGCCCCGGCAGGTGTACAGCAGGTCCATCAGCTCCTCGACGCCGCGCAGTTCCATGCGTCAGTCCAGTCCTCTCGCGGGGCGGCCGTTGTGGTGGGGGCAGCAGAACAACACGGTGGGCTTGCGGCGCGGCCAGCGTCAGGCGAACGGCGCGACCTTCGCGGTGCTCCGCGCGACAGCCGCGCTCACGTAGCCCGAACGAGTGAATCCGGCCGAGTCGCCATCGGGTGAAACCGCCCGAAAGGGGTGCAATAAACACGGTTGACTTGGGATAGTTACCCATTGTTTGCAGCCCCATCGAGCGCGGGGGTGCTCATTTGGTTAATCTGGAGTAGACGGGCAGCATCAAAGGGGTTGCATCCACACCCGTGGTCCGTCCCGGGGCAAGCCGGTGCACAGCGGCCTGCCCGGACTCGAGTCGCTGGCGCCACCGCGTCCGACCCGCCTTGACCAAGACCCGAGCGGGCGTCAGGCGCCGGACAGTGAACTGGCCCCCCGCCCCGAGGGTGACCGACACATAAGGAGTGCGCGGTGACACCGGAGAAGACGAATCGCGAACAACGCCCCAAGGACCGTGCGGAGCGCGCGGGCCGCCGGCCCGGAGAACTCGGCAGCCTGGACGTGTGGGCCAGGTCCGCCCCCATCCGCCTGGCCGGATACGAGGACGACCTGGCCGAACCCCACATCCTGCCCAGCGTGGACTGACGGGCGGGACGCCGCGATCGCCGACCGCATGGGCGTGCGAGACTCGCGCCCATGCTGATCAGAGAGGCCGTGGCCGACGACTGGCCGCGGATCCGGCCCTTCTGGCACCGCATCGTCGCGGCCGGCGAGACCTGCACCCGGGACCCGGCACCTCGGACGCCGAGCACGCCCTGAGCGCGGCCAGGGCCGTCGGCTACCGGGGCATGGTCTTCAACACCGTCGTCGAGACGAGTCCGGCCGTCGGCCTGTGGACCTCGCTCGGCTTCCACGTGCTCGGCACCGACAAACCTGCGGTCCGCTACGAGGCTACCGTCCTCGTTGCCGCCGTCAACGAGTGGTTGTGACGTACTGGTCCGACAACTTCTCGAACACCCGTACTTGCCGGCCACCCGTGGGATTCACGGCCTCACGGAAAAGATGCATCCCCAGCTTGGTCATGATCCGTTCGGAGGCGCCATTGCCCACTTGAGCGATGCTGACGATCCGCTCCAGCCCGCGCTCTTCGAACCCGAACCGTACAGCGGCCGCAGCGGCCTCGGTGGCCAAGCCCTGCCCCCAGTGGGAACGTCCCAGCCGCCAGCCGACCTCAACCGCCGGCAGTACCTCCGGCAAGAAGTTGGGCACCGAAAGGCCGGTGAACCCGGCCAGCTCGCCAGTGGACCGGATCTCCACGGCGAACAGGCCGAAGCCCTGTGACTCCCACTCGCTCTCCCATACCTGGACCCTGCCGCGAGTCTGCCGTTCGTCAAGGACCCTGCCGTCGCGGATCCACCGCATGACCTCGGGGTCCGCATTGATGGCGGCCATGGGCGCAATGTCTTCCTCGCGCCAGCGACGCAGGATCAAACGGGGAGTCTCAAGCGTGACCATTTCATCATCCTGGATCTCAAATGGGCTCCGCAGTGATCCCTCAGGTGTGGGTCCGCGCCTTTACTTCCAGTGCGTCCCGGAAGGCAAGATCGTCAAGAATCGGGTGCATCTCGACGTCCGGGTCGGCAGGGCTCGTGGGGGACGAGCGCCTCGCCGCGAGGTGGTGCAGCCGGGCGGTGGGAGCACGGCTGTGTGAACGTCGTCGCCTGTCAAACGGCAGTCACGAAGGATCTTCCCCTCCCGGGTCCCGGGGACGAGCGGTCCGTTCAGCCGCCCAGTGGCGCCGTCCGCTGCCAGGGGTGCAGGTGCTCGATCTGCTCCGCCAGGTCCAGCAGGGCCGCCTCCGAGCCGGGCCGGCCCACGAGCTGGACGGCGCAGGGCGCACCCGAGGGCAGGGTGCCGAACGGGACGGCCATCGCGGGCCAGCCGGTCAGGTTCCAGGGCGGCGTCATGGGTGAGTAGGCCGTGTTCGCCAGGAGGTTGCGCAGCCAGCCCCGCTCGTGCCAGGGCCCGGCCTGCGGGGAGCGGCGGGCCAGCGCCGGAGTCACCAGCACGTCGTGCTCCGTGAAGAACGGCTCGAGGCGCCGCCGCAGCCGCTCCCGCGCCGTGCCGGTGCGGACCCCGCTCAGGAACCGGCGGCCGACCGCGGCGTGGACCCGCGTGCGCCGGGTCAGCCGCCGCGGGTCGAGCGCGGCCGCGTCCACCGCCGTGCCCGCCGTCCAGTGCCGCACGGCCGTGACGCCGAGGTCCGGCGGGTAGGGCGGGTCGGCGCGGCGCACCCGGTGGCCCGCCTCGGCCAGCAACCGGGCCGCCTCCCGGGCGGCGTCGGCGTAGGGCCTGCTGACCGTGACCCCGACGAGGGGACTGCGCAGGGACACGGCGATCGACCGTACGGGAGGATCCTCCTGGCGCACCACGTCGGTGCCCGCGAGGACCGACAGCATCAGCCGGGCGTCCGCGACCGTCGTGGCGAGCGGGCCGTTCTCGGACATGCCGAACCAGTCGCCCTCGCCGATGCCCGCCGGCACCACGCCATGGCCCGGCTTGATGGTGACCAGGCCGCAGTTGGCGGCCGGGATGCGCAGCGATCCCATGCCGTCGTTGCCGAGGGCGAGCGGCACCATCGCGGCGGCGACGGCCGCGGCGCTGCCGCCGGACGAGCCGCCCGCCGTGCGCGAGGTGTCCCACGGGTTGCGGGCGGTGCCGTGCACGCCCTCGGTGGTGCCGAAGACGCACAGCTCGGGCACGTTGGTCAGCCCGACGACCACCGCTCCCGCCGCCCGCAGCCGGGCCACGGTGACGTGGTCGTCCGTGACGGGCGTGTCCGGGGTGGCGGCCGACCCGACCCGCAGTGACTCGCCCCGGACCGCGAGGTTGTCCTTGACGGCCACCGGCACCCCCGCGAGGGGCAGTCCGTCCAGGTCGGGCCGGGCCCCGACCTCGTCGGCCTCGGCGAGGGCCGCCTCCGCGCGGACGGACCGGAACGCGCCGATCCGGCCGTCGAGCCGTGCGATCCGGTCGAGGTGCTCGGCCACCACCTCGCGCGGCGTGGCCCGCTTCTCGCGTACGGCGGCGGCGATCTCGGCGGCACTCCGGCCGACCCAGCTGGTCACGGGCGCTCCTCGGAAGGGGACGGGCAGGTCAGTAGGCCGCGAGGCCAAGGTCGTACTCGCGAGTACACAAGAGAACTGTGCCCCGTCGCGGGCGCCGCGTCGAGAGTTGCCGCACTCCCGCGTACGACGTTCCCGCCCTGCGGGCACGGCGCGCATCGGTCCGGGCGGCCCGGACCGGCACCGCGGGAGCCGGTGGCACGGTTCGCACGCCCCGTGGCGGGGGAGCAGTACACCTCGTCGGCCCCCGCGACCGTCGCCCCACCCCGGCAACCGCCCGCTGACGTACGACCTGTGGAGCAGCCGCATGCATGACGACCGCAGCCTGGTCGAGGCCCGCCTCCGGCGCGTGCTCGACGAACGCATCCGCCCCGCCGTCCATCCCGAGTCCGTGCCGCTGGACGTGGCGGTGTGGCACGCGCCCGGCGGCCCCGTCCCGGTCGCGGAGGGAATCGCGGCCGTGACCGAGCCGATCACGGTCGGCACCCGGTGGGGCGCCCCGTGGGGCACCAGCTGGTTCCTGGTGACCGGGACCGTGCCCGAGGCGTGGGCCGGGCGGACCGTGGAGGCGCTGCTGGACCTCGGCTTCGACGGCGGCATGCCCGGCTTCCAGTGCGAGGGCCTCGTCCACCGGCCCGACGGCACCCCGGTCAAGGGCCTCAACCCGCTCAACCAGTGGGTGCGGATCGGCGCGCCCGTCACGGGCGGCGAGGAGGTGCGGCTGCACATCGAGGCCGCCTCCAACCCCGTCGTCCTCGGCGGCCGCCCGTTCACGCCCACCCACCTCGGCGACCTGGCGACCGCGGGCAGCGAGCCCCAGTACACGCTCGCCCGCACGGACCTCGCCGTCTTCGACGAGACCGTGTGGCAGCTGGTGATCGACCTGGAGGTGCTCGGCGAGCTGATGGCCGAGCTCCCGGCCGAGTCGGGACGCCGCTGGGAGATCCTGCGGGCGGTGGAGCGGGCGCTGGACGCGGTCGACCTGCGGAACGTGGGCGGGACGGCGGCCCGCGCCCGGGCGTGCCTGGCCGGTGTGCTCGCCGCGCCCGCCTCCGCCTCCGCCCACCGCGTCAGCGCCGTCGGGCACGCGCACATCGACTCGGCGTGGCTGTGGCCGCTGCGCGAGACCGTGCGCAAGGTGGCCCGGACGGCGGCGAGCATGACCGCGCTGCTCGATGACGACCCGGACTTCGTCTTCGCCATGTCGCAGGCCCAGCAGTGGGCCTGGCTGAAGGAGCACCGTCCCGAGGTGTGGGCGCGGGTGAAGAAGGCCGTGGCGGGCGGGCGGTTCGTGCCGGCCGGCGGCATGTGGGTGGAGTCGGACACCAACATGCCCGGCTCCGAGGCCATGGCCCGGCAGTTCGTGCACGGCAAGCGGTTCTTCCTCGACGAGTTCGGCATCGAGAACGACGAGGCATGGCTGCCCGACACCTTCGGGTTCGCCCCGGGGCTGCCGCAGATCATCCGGGCGGCGGGCTCCACGCGGCTGCTGACGCAGAAGATGTCCTGGTCGCAGACGAACAGGTTCCCGCACCACACGTTCCTGTGGGAGGGCATCGACGGGTCACGCGTGTTCACCCACTTCCCGCCGGTCGACACCTACAACTGCGCCATGCACGGCCGCGAGATCGCGCACGCGGCCCGCACCTTCCGGGACAAGGGCGTCGCCCGGCACTCCCTGGCGCCCACCGGCTGGGGCGACGGCGGTGGCGGCACGACACGCGAGATGGTCGCCAAGGCGGCCCGGCTGCGCGACCTGGAGGGCTCGGCGCGGGTGGCGTGGGAGACACCCGCCGCCTTCTTCGCCAAGGCCGAGGCCGAGTACCCCGAGCCGCCGGTCTGGGTGGGCGAGCTGTACCTGGAACTCCACCGCGGCACGCTCACCAGCCAGGCCGGGACCAAGCGCGGCAACCGGCGCAGCGAGCACCTGCTGCGGGAGGCGGAACTGTGGGCGGCGACCGCCGCCGTCCGCACCGGCTTCCGCTACCCGTACGAGACGTTGGACCGGATCTGGAAGACGGTGCTGCTCCACCAGTTCCACGACATCCTGCCCGGCTCATCCATCGCCTGGGTGCACCGCGAGGCAAGGGAGGTCTACGAGCGGATCGCCGCCGAGCTGGACGCGATCGTCGTCGCCGCCCAGCGGGCTCTGGCCGGTGAGGGCACCGTCCCCCTGGTGTTCAACGCGGCGCCGCACGCCCGGGCCGGAGTGCCGGCGGGCGGCGCGGCGACCGGGTCGGCCGGGGGTGCGACGGCGCTCGCGCCCCGCGAGGGCGGCGGCTTCGTCCTGGACAACGGGCTGCTGCGGATCGAGGTGGACGGGCAGGGCCTCGTGGTGTCCGCGTACGACCTCGCCCGCGACCGCGAGGCGATCGCCCCCGGCGGCGCGGCGAACCTCCTGCAGCTCCACCCCGACCTGCCGAACAAGTGGGACGCGTGGGACGTGGACGCCTTCTACCGCAACACGGTCACCGACCTCACCGGCGCCGACTCGGTCACGGCCGGCGACGACGGCGTGTCCGTGCGGATCGTCCGGTCCTTCGGCGCCTCCCGGGCCACCCAGGTGCTGACGCTGCCACCGGGGGAGCGGCGCCTGGTGGTGGACACGGAGGTCGACTGGCACGAGACGGAGGCGTTCCTGAAGCTCGCCTTCCCGCTCGACGTGCACGCCGAACGGTACGCCTCGGAGACCCAGTTCGGGCACCACCACCGGCCCACGCACACCAACACCTCCTGGGACGCGGCCCGGTTCGAGGCGTGCAACCACCGCTTCGTGCACGTCGCCGAACCCGGCTGGGGCGTCGCGATTGTCAACGACTCCACCTACGGGCACGACGTGACCCGCTCGGTCCGCACCGACGGCGACCGGGGCACGACCACGACCGTCCGCGTCTCCCTGCTGCGTGCCCCGCGCTTCCCCGACCCCGGGACCGACCAGGGCGTGCACCGCTTCCGGCACGCGCTGGTGCCCGGGGCGGACATCGGGTCCGCCGTGCGCGAGGGCTGGCGCGTCAACGTCCCGGAGCGGCGGAGGACCGGCGCCGCCGAGGTCGCCCCGCTGGTGACGGTCGACGACGACGCGGTCGTCGTGACGGCGGTGAAGCTGGCCGACGACGGCGGCGGAGACGTCGTGGTCCGTCTCCACGAGGCCCACGGGGGACGCGCCCGCGCCACCCTGACGGCGGGCTTCGAGGTCGCGGACGTCCTGGTCACGGACCTGCTGGAGCGGCCGCTGCCCGACGTGACGGCACCCGAGAGGGACGGCGGCCGGATCGCGCTCCGGCTGCGCCCGTTCGAACTGGTGACACTGCGGCTGCGGCGCGGCTGAGCCCGGACGGCGGACGGCCCACGCCGCCGTGAACGCGGGCTCAGCCCCGTTCGGCCACCGCCGACAGCCGGGTCGGCGGCAGGTACTCCCGCACGTAGGTCCGGTCCCACCAGGCGCCCGTCGCGCGCAGCTCCTGCCAGGTGGTGAAGCGGTACCGGAAGAGGCGGGCGCGGATGTGGCGCGGCGGTTCACCGGGTGGGAAGGGGGAGCGGCGCAGCAGCCCGAGGGTGTCCCGGTCGTTCTCCAGCAGCCGCTCCACCAGGGCGCCGAACCAGGCGCCCGCGTACGCCGGGGACAGGGCGGCGAACCACATCATCCAGTCCAGCCGCAGGTGGTAGGGCGCGAACTGGCGCGGCAGGCGCCGTGGGTCCCCGGGCTTGCCCCTGAACTCGTACTCCCGCCAGTCCGAGTCCTCGCGGGGCACCTCGTCGAGCGTTCCCTCGATCACCACCTCGTAGCGGACGCGGCTGATGCTGCCGAACGCGCCGTAGGTGTTCACCAGGTGCAGCGGGTCGAAGGAGCGGTTCATGACCTGCCGGCGGGAGACCAGGTTCAGCGCGGGGCGGTAGCTGAGGAACAGCACGAGGGCGGCGACCGCGAGCACCACCACCTCGTACCACAGCGGGGGGCCGGCCACGGAGGGCGGCCGCGCCGGGAACCGGACCGCCGACAGCGCCAGCACGATGGTGATCCAGTTCAGCCAGGCGAAGTTGCCGGAGAGCACCAGCCAGAGCTGGGTGAGGATCATCAGCGCGGCGGCGGCCGTGGCGACGGGCTGGGGCGTGAACAGCAGCACCGGCACGACGAGCTGCGTCACGTGGTTGGCGGCGACCTCCACGCGGTGCAGCGGCCGCGGCAGCCGGTGGAAGAACCAGCTCAGCGGGCCGGGCATCGGCTGGGTCTCGTAGTGGTAGTACAGGCAGGTCAGCTGCCGCCAGCAGGGGTCACCGCGCAGCTTGATCAGACCCGCGCCGAACTCGACGCGGAACAGGACCCAGCGCAGCAGGAACAGCACGAGGACGGGCGGGGCCACCTCGTCGTTGCCGAGGAGGACGGCGAGGAAGCCGGTCTCCAGCAGCAGCGACTCCCAGCCGAAGGCGTACCAGGTCTGGCCGACGTTCACGATCGACAGGTACAGGGCCCACGGCAGGAGCCACAGCAGCATGGCGCCCCACAGCGGCAGCCAGGAGTCCAGCCCCGCCAGCAGGGCCGCCGACACGGCACACCCGGTCCACGCGCAGAGGGCGAAGAACCGGTCCGAGTAGTGCAGGTGGAACAGGCTCGGCGCCCGCCTGAACGGCACCCGCGCCACGAAACGGGGTACGGGCAGCATGCCGCGCTCGCCCAGCAGCGCCCGGAACTGCAGGGCCGCCGTCAGGAACGCGACGAGGTACACCGCCGCCAGGGCCCGCTGGAACACCAGCCGGGTCAGCCAGTAGTCGGGTGCGGTGAACCACTCCACGGCCGTGCGCTCCTTTCCCGACCGGCCCCGGCCGGCCCGCCCGCCTCGTCCGGTGGGGCCCGAGTGCCCGTCCCGACGTCACCCCTACCCCGTCGCGCGACCGGTCTTCGGGCCCGCGCCGCGTCGCACGAGGTCGGCGGCCCCCGGGACTCCGGGCCGCGCGCCGAGCGGCCCCCGCGCCCGGCTGCCCGCCGACGGCCGGGCGGGCGGCGCCTGCTCCGCCGCCACGATGCGCTCGACCGCGGCCGTCACCAGTTGCTCGCGTTCCGCCTCCGTGAAGACTTCCGGCAGGGTGAGCTGCTCGACGATCAGCCAGTTGATCACGACCAACCGGTGATCAGGAACCACCCGGTGGGGGCCGGCGCCGGCATCCCGCTCTTCGACGGCGCCCTCGACCCCACCGTCCTCGACGTCCGCGAGCGCACCGCCTTCGCCGCCGGCGTCACCCTCACCCGCCGCCCCCGCCGCTGAGGCGGCCGGCGGGCCCTCACCCGCCGCGATCCGTGCCCCACGACCCGCTTCCGGCCACCACTCGAAGATTCCGGCAAACCCTGGCAAGGTGGCTCCATGACCGAACGGGGAGCGAGCGCCCTGTCACTCCCGGAGGACTGGCCCGCCCACCCGGACCCGATCCTGGCGCTCAACCGCATGGGCAGCTTCGACTGGGACCTGGACACCGGTCTGATCGCCATGGACGCCCAGGCGCGGGAGATCTTCGACCTGTGCCCCGGCGAGTTCGACGGCCGCCCCGAAGCGTTGTCCGTCCGGATGCCGCGCGCCGAGAGCCACCGCCTCGACACCCTGATCGCGCAGGCCATCAAGAACGGCCGGGAGAACTACGGCGCCTACTTCCGCCTCCGGCGCCGCGACGGCACCCTGCGCTGGGCCCACACCCAGGGCTACATCCGGCGCGACGAGACGGGCCGGCCCCGCCGGATCATCGGAATCATCCGGGACGCCACCCAGGAACTCATGGAGGGCGCGGCCCGCGGGCACGAGGCCGCGCCGGGCGTCCGGCGCGACCAGACCGGCGTCGTGGAGGTCGCCACCGCCGCCCTCGCCCACGCCCGCACCGTGCAGGACGTCGTCGACGTCGTCACGGAGGCCCAGGGGCTGACCCTGCTCGGCGCCAAGAGCCTGGTCCTCGGCCTGGTCGAGGCCGGCCGCATCCGCATCATCGCCGAGGGGCCCGCGGGCAGCTCCGTGCCCGGCACCGAGCTGACCGGGATCGAGGAGCCGTATCCGATGAGCGTGGCGGTGCGGACGCTCAGTCCCTGCTTCATCGAGTCCCCGGAGGACTTCGCCGAGCGCTTCCCCGTGCTGTGGCCGCACATCACCGGCCTGGGCATCACCTCGGCCGCCTATCTGCCGCTGATCGCCCAGGCCCGCCCGATCGGTGCCTTGGGCCTGCTCTACGACGACCGGCGCGGCTTCTCCCCCCAGGAGCGCAACGTCCTCGTCGCCCTCGGCAGCAGCATCGCGCAGGGCCTGCAGCGGGCCATGCTGTACGAGCAGGAGAAGGACCTCGCCCAGGGCCTTCAGCAGGCCATGCTGCCGCGCACCATCCCGAGCGTGCCCGGCGCCGACGTCGCCGTCCGCTATCGCGCCGGCCGGGCGGGCGGCGTCCCCGGCCGCGACATCGGCGGCGACTGGTACGACCTGATACCGCTGCCGGGAGGCCGTGTCGGTGCCGTCATCGGCGACGTGCAGGGCCACGACACGCACGCCGCGGCCGTGATGGGCCAGCTGCGCATCGTGCTGCGCGCCTACGCCGCCGAGGGCCACACACCCGCCACCGTGATGGCCCGGGCCTCGGTCTTCCTCCACGAGCTCGACACCGACCGCTTCGCGACCTGCCTGTACGCGGAGGCCGACCTGTCCACCGGTGTGGTGCAGGTGGTGCGGGCCGGCCACATCGACCCGCTGGTGCGCGGCACCGACGGCACCTGCCGCCGGATCGCCGTCGAGGGCGGTCTGCCCCTCGGCCTGTCCGCGGAGTTCGGCAGCCTGGAGTATCCGGTCTCCACGCTGGAACTGGACTCCGGAAACACGCTGGTGCTGTGCACCGACGGCCTCGTCGAACAGCCCGGCGCCGACCTGGACGACGGCATACGCGAGCTCGTCTCGCTCGTCGCCGGCGCCCCGGAGGACGTCCACGACCTCGCCGACCGGCTCATCGACGTGGCCGAGGAGCGCGAGGGCGACGACGACGTGGCACTGCTGCTCCTGCGCCGGCGCGGCCTGGCCGAACGGCGGCCCGTCGGCCGGCTCCAGCAGCACGTCGCACCCGGTGACCCGCAGGCCCTGGCCGAGGCCCGGCACACCATCCGCACGGCCGTCCGCGCCTGGGGCGCCCGGGAGCGCTCCGAGGAGATCGAGCTCGTCGCCGACGAGCTGATCACCAACGCCCTGATGCACACCGAGGGCGCCGCGACCGTCACCCTGCGGGTCCTCACCGGCATCCACCGCGAACGGCGGCTGCGGATCGAGGTCGAGGACTCCTCCAGCGTCCTGCCGCGCCGCCGGGAGCCGGGGGAGGCCGGTGTCTCCGGCCGGGGACTGCTCCTCGTCGACCGGCTCACCGACGTGTGGGGCGTGGAGGCCCGGGGCGGCGGCAAGTGCCTGTGGTGCGAGTTCACGGTGCCGGACCGGGACTGAGCACGCCGGTCTCGCCCCACGGTGCACACGCCGGGCCCGCCGTACGCCGCGTGCACCGGCTCCGTGCGCGCCCGGCTTCCGTGGCGCCGGCGGCGCCGGGTGGCACTCTGGACGTATGCCGGAGCTGCCCGAGGTCGAAGCGCTGAAGGACTTCCTGGCCGAGCACCTGGCCGGCCACGAGGTGGTCCGCGTGCTGCCCGTCGCCATCAGCGTCCTGAAGACGTACGACCCGCCCGTGACCGCCCTGGAGGGGCACAAGGTCACCGCGGTGGCCCGGCACGGCAAGTTCCTGGACATCGGCACGGACGGCGGCCTGCACCTCGTGACGCACCTGGCCCGCGCGGGCTGGCTGCGGTGGAAGGACCGGCTGCCGGACGGCCCGCCCCGGCCCGGCGGCAGGAACCCCCTCGCCCTGCGCGTCGCCCTGGAGACCGGCGCCGGCTTCGACCTCACCGAGGCGGGCACCCAGAAGCGGCTCGCGGTGTACGTCGTCCGGGACCCGCGAGAGGTGCCGGGCGTGGCCGGCCTCGGTCCCGATCCGCTCGCCGACGGCTTCGACGAGGCGCGCCTGGCGGGCCTGCTCGCGGGGGAGCGGCGCCGGATCAAGGGCGCGCTGCGCGACCAGAGCCTGATCGCCGGTGTGGGCAACGCCTACAGCGACGAGATCCTGCACGCGGCGCGGATGTCCCCGTTCAAGCTGGCCGCGTCCCTGACGCCGGAGGAGACCCGCCGGCTGCACGAGGCGCTGCGGACCACCCTCACGGAGGCGGTCGACCGCTCGCGCGGCCTGGCCGCCGGACGGCTGAAGTCGGAGAAGAGGAGCGGCCTGCGGGTGCACGGCCGCACCGGCGAGCCCTGCCCGGTCTGCGGTGACACCATCCGCGAGGTCTCCTTCAGCGACTCCTCGCTGCAGTACTGCCCCACCTGCCAGACGGGCGGCCGGCCGCTGGCGGACCGCAGGATGTCCCGGCTGCTGAAGTGACCGCCCCCGCCGGGCCCTGTCGTCGAAGTCGCGTCGTCGCCGGAAGGGGCCAAGGGCCGTCCCGTGATCCCCGGCGGGCGCACGACGACAGCCACGGCACCTCGCCGCGTTGCCGGATCGCCCTGATACGCCCCGTATGAGGGCGACTCTCCGCCCTGCGATGCACCGCGCCCGATGCCGCGCGCCGACCCACCGCGGATCACGGGACGACAGCCCTCAGGGGGAGGTGAGCGTCACCAGGGAGTGCCCGTCCTCGGTGCGGACCTCGAAGCGGGCGATCTGGTCGGGGTGCATCGCCGCACCGCCTGCCATCGTGTTCGGCCGGGTGTCGTGCGAGGGCACGGTCCAGCTGGTCACCGTCTGCTCCGAGCCGTCCCGGCCGACGGCGACGAGCCGGCACGGGCGGGGCCCGGCCCCGTCCCTCACCTGGACCTCCACCGAGCTGCCCCAGTCCGCGTCCTCGGCCCTGACCTGCGCCCACACCCCGGTCGTCGCGTCGGTGGCCGCCACCCGGACCGGTCCGTCCCCGTGTCCGGCGGTGACCGCGATCGCGGGCCCGCCCACGGCGAGCACCACACAGGCGGCCAGGGCCCACAGCAGGCGCCGGCGGCCGGCCCGGTGCTGCCGGGCCACCTCGCCGACCAGCCGTTCCAGCAGCCGCGGACCGGGGTGGGCCATGGGGTGCACGAAGCGCGGCGTCGCCCGCCGGTACAGCAGCAACTGCCGTGTGGTGGGACCGAATTCGGTCACGTGCGCCGCGCAGCGAGGGCACTCCATGAGGTGGTCCTCGAAGCGGAAGGCCTCCGCCTCGTCCAGCACGCCGAGCGCGTACGCGCCGACGTCGCGATGCCTTTCCAGGGACCTCATGCCGAATCCTCGTGCCTATGGGTGCGGGTGGGGTTACTCCTTGCTCCCACCCGTACGCAGCCGACGGCCGAATCACTCAAGGCCCCGGGGAATCGCGGCCAAGATGTTCGGAGCGGCCCGGCCCGCGGATTGGTCGGGTTCTAGAAAAGGTGGATGGCGAGGTGACCGAGGGGCAGTCCGAGCTGCCACGCGGGGGTCCAGACCTGCGGTCCTTCGTCCTCGCCGGCCAGGCCGGCGCCGTCGGGGACCGCGTTCAGGTCGGGGGCCAGCAGCTCGGTCTCCTCCAGCCAGCGCCAGGCCGCCTCGGCCAGCGCCAGGTCCGGCGACGGCTCGCCGCAGGCGCGCGCGTCGGCCGTGAGACGGGCCATGCGCTCCGCCACCCAGTCCTGCCACGGCTGTTCGTAGGCGGTCAGTGACAGCCAGGTGTCCAGCTGCGAGACCACCCGGATGCCGGGCAGCTCGCCCCCGGTGTCCGACAGGAAGATCGTCAGCGCCAGGGCGTCCCGCCCCGCGCGGAACTCGAAGGACGTCGGCGGCATCAGATCGCCGGTGCGCAGCAGCTCGTCGGCGATGTACTCGGCGTAGAACCACGCCATGGGGACGGCCGGTTCACCGTCACCGGTGCCCTCCGTGCTCTCTTGCCCTCTGTGCAGCATCCCTTCCTGCCTCTCCTCCGGTGCGCGCGCGTCGCCCGACTCCCGGGCCCTGGGGAGCAGGGCCCCGTCCGGAACACGGATGAGGACAGCCGATTACTCAACCCCGGTCCTCGGCAAGGGGCTTTACGGAGGCTTGACCCGAGGGCCGGTTTCACCGCAGGTCGGCCGTGTATCCCGGAAGCACCCGGCGCAGGGCGCGCAGCGCGTAGTACGCGCGGGACTTCACGGTACCGGGCGGGATGCCGAGGGCCTCGGCCGCTTCCGCCACGCTCGCCCCCTGGAAGTACACCAGCACCAGGACCTCACGGTGCTCGGGGGTGAGTGTCTTCACAGCCTCGCGCACGTCCAGCGTCGCGGCGGCCCGCTCGGCGTGGTCGGCGATCACCCGCGCGTTCTCGAGCACGGCGTCCCCGACCTCCGGAGGCCGGGCCTGCCGGGCCCGGCGCGCGTCGATGGCGAGCCGGCGGGCCACGGTCAGTAGCCACGGCCGGACCGAGTCGAAGGCGTCGGCGCGCAACGCCTCGGGGTGCTGCCAGGCGCGCAGCAGCGTCTCCTGCACGAGGTCCTCGGCGCGCTGTCGGTCGCCGTCGCACAGCCGCAGCAGCAGTGCGAACAGCGGCCGGCCGTGCTCGCGCTGCAGCGCGGCGAGCTCGTCCTCGGCGGTCGTCGTCCCGCGGGCGGGGGAGGCTGTGGCCGTCATGGCCGTATGGCAGCGCAGGGCGGTCGGCGGGGACAGGGCGTGCGCACGGCTGTGCGGCGGACGGTCGATCGCGTCGGCGAACGGTACGACGAACGGTCCCCTCCGCCGGGTCACCGCACCCGTACGGGTTAACCCGGATGCCCATTCCGTTTGCGGAGGGCCGCGATTTCGTACCCATGTGTCTGTCCTACGACCGCAGTGAGGTGAACTGATGATCGCACGCAGACGGCAGGCGGCCCTGCTCGTGACGGCCCTCCTCGCCGCGGCCGCCGCCTGCCAGGCCCACAACCGGGCGCACGACGACTCCGCCGGGCACCTGGGGCCGTCGGCGGGCCGCGGCTTCACCCTCGTCGCCACCGGCGACGTGATCCCGGACGACTCGGTCCTCGAGCGGGCCTCCCACGACGCGAGGAGCGCGACGGGACCGGCGGGCGCGGGCCACGACTTCGGGCCGATGCTCGCAGGGGTCAGGCCGCTCGTCTCCCGTGCCGACGTGGCCCTGTGCCACATGGAGACCGCGTACGGCGCGCAGGGCGCCTACAGCGGAGCCCCCCTCTACAAGTCCCCGCCCGAGGTGGCACGCGCCCTCGCCGCGACCGGCTACGACGGCTGCTCCACCGCGTCCGAGCACACCCTGGACGACGGTGCCGCGGGCATCCGGCGCACCCTGGACGCCCTCGACCGCGCGGGCGTGCGGCACGCCGGATCGGCGCGCACCGAGGCCGAGGCAGGCCGCGTCACACTCCTGCGCGCCGGACGGGCGCGGCTGGCCCACCTGTCCTACGGCTACGGCTCGAACCGGCCCCTTCCGCCGGGACAGCCGTGGGCCGTCGACCTGATCGACGAGGCGCGGATCGTCGCCGACGCCCGGGCCGCCCGGCGGGCCGGCGCCGACGTGGTGGTGGTGTCGCTGCACTGGGGCACGGACCGGCAGGAGGCCCCCGACCAGCAGCAGCTGGCCCTGGCCCGGCGGCTGACCGCCTCCCGCACGGACGGCCGTCCCGATGTCGACCTCCTCCTCGGCACGCACGTGCACGTCCCCCAGGCCTACGAGAAGGTCAACGGCACGTGGGTGGTCTACGGCATGGGCGACCAGATCGCCGGGCAGCTCACCGACGGCCGGGGCACCCCGGACCCGCGCGGCAACCAGAGCACGCTGGCCCGGTTCACGTTCGCACCGCCCGCGCGGCCCGGCGGCCGCTGGGAGGTCACCAGGGCGGAGTTCGTCCCGCTGGTGTTCGACCCCGGCGCCGGCCGCGTGGTGGACGTGCAGGAGGCCCTCACCCGGGGCGCCGGCCTCGCGGGCGTACGTGACCGGATCCGCGCGGTCGTCCTCAGCCGGGGCGCGGCGAAGGACGGTCTGACGGCGGGCCGGTGACCGGGGGCGGCGTCGCCGGCCCGCCGGGCAGGACTGCCGCCGGGCAGGACTGCCGCCGGGCAGGCCTAACGCCGCGCCAGCGCCGACCGCTTGTACGAGTAGCCGAAGTAGATCACGCACCCGACGAGGAACCACACAGCGAAGCGCACCCAGGTCTGCCACTGCAGGAACGTGATCAGCCAGATGGAGAAGACGGCACCCAGCGCGGGCACGAAGGGCATCCACGGCGTGCGGAAGGTGCGTGGCAGGTCCGGCTGCCGGTAGCGCAGCACGATCACCGCGGTGCACACCACCACGAATGCCAGCAGGATGCCGATGTTGGTCAGTTCGGCCGCCTCGGCGATCGGCAGGAACCCGGCGATGGCGGCCGACGCCGCCCCGACGATCCACGTCACGCGCGTCGGCACGTGCCGCGTGGGGTGCGTCTTGGCGAACCACCGGGGCAGCAGCCCGTCCCGGGACATGGCGAACCACACCCGGGTCACGCCGAGCATGAACGTGAACATCACGGTGAGGATGCCGATGATGGCGCCGACCGCGACGACGTCCGCCAGCCCGCTCAGGCCCACCGACTCGAACGCGGTCGAGAAGCCGCTCTCCTTGTCGATGTCCTTGTAGTTCTGCATGCCCGTCAGCACCAGGCAGGCCGCGACGTACAGCACCATCGAGATCACCAGGGAGTAGATGATCGCCTTCGGCATGTGCCGCTGTGCGTCCTTCGACTCCTCCGCCGCCGTCGACATGGCGTCGTAGCCGAAGACCGCGAAGAACACCGTCGCCGCCCCGGTGAACACCCCGCCGATGCCGTACGGGAAGAAGGGGTGGTAGTTGGCCGTGGTGATGTGGAAGACGCCGACGCCGATCACCAGCAGCACGACCAGGACCTTCAGGGCGACCCCGAACGTCTCGAAGCGGGCCGCGCTGCGGATGCCGAGGTTCAGCAGCCACGCGATGAGCAGGCACAGCACGGCCGCGAACAGGTCCACCCGGTGCCCGCTGCCGGTTCCCGGCGCCCCCAGCATCCACGGCGGCAGGTCGGCGCCCAGCGCGTCGACGAGGAAGCCGAAGTAGCCCGAGATGCCGATCGCGACCACCGCCACGATCGCGGTGTACTCCAGCAGGAGGTCCCAGCCGATGAACCAGCCGGCGAACTCGCCGAGCACCGCGTAGCCGTAGGTGTAGGCCGAGCCGGCCTTGGGGATCAGGCCCGCGAACTCGGCGTACGACAGGGCCGCCGCCGCGCTGGCGAGACCGGCGACGAGGAAGGAGACGACCACCGCGGGACCGGCGGTGCCGTTGGCGACCGTCCCGGCCAGGGTGAAGATGCCCGCGCCGATGATGCCGCCCACGCCGATGGCCGTCAGCTGCCACAGTCCGAGCGACCGTTCGAGCCGGGGGCCCTCGCCGACTTCCGTCTCCTCGATGTGTTCGATGGGTTTGCGGCGGAGAACGCCTTCACCCATCCGGAGCCCGGCCATGCGCCTCACCTCTTCGCGGACGGCAAACGGCTGACGGTCGGATCATGCCCGCGTACGGAAGACGGCACGCACCACCCCTCCGCCGCGGCCGGACCGGTGCGACGGCTCAGGGCACCACCGTCACCGGCCACCGCCCGGCCTTCACCAGACGGACCGCGACCGAGCCGATGATGCGGTGCCCGGCCTGCTCGGAGGCACCCACCACCACGGCGTCCGCCTTCAGCTCGTCGGCCGCCCGCACGAGGCCGTTGTAGGGGTCGCCGCGGAACGTGTGGAACTCCCACCGGACCTCGAATATCCCCTTCAGCCGCCGGGCCGACTCGCGGATGTGCTGGACGAGTTCCTCGGCGATCTCGTCGGTCGTCCCGGACACCGGCGCGCCGAGCGCCGCCCCGGCCGTCATCACCGGCTGCACGTAGACCACGGCGAGCAGCGCCCGCTGCCGGCGGGCCAGACCCGCGGCGTAGGCGGCGGCCCGCATCGAGGACTCGGAGCCGTCCACCCCGACGACGATCACCTTCGGGCCGTCCGTGCCCCGCTCGAACCGGTGCGAGTGCTGCTGTTCCGTCACGGCGGTGAGGCTATCGGAGCCCGCGGAACGTCCCGCTCCGCGGGGACGCGCGGCCCGCCCGCGGGGGACACGGCCGGCCGCCGGGTCCGGCGCCGCGCGGCCGTGATCGCTGGGCCGGGCGGGTACTTCCCGTCGCCGCACCGGTGCCGTGACGGCCCATCGGGCGAGTGATTAATCATGAAAGAGGATCAGATGCTAACGCGGCGCCGGGCATTGCTGGCCGCGGCCGCCGCCCTCGGGGCGGCCGGTACGGCCGGGGCCCTGCTGTCTGGTTTCGGCTCTCCCGCCCGGCCGGCCGCCCCGGCCGCGGGCCCCCCGGCGCGCGGCGTCCCCCGGCCGTCCGCCTACCGCCTCCGGCCGCTGGCCGGTGCCGGCCCGGGCGAGTCCCTGCCCGGACCGGCCCGCGTCCGGCACGAACCGGTCATGCGCGTGTCCGGACGCGGCCGCAGCATGCTCCTGACCTTCGACGACGGCCCCGACCCCCACTACACCCCACAGATCCTGGAGACCCTCGCGAGGTACGACGTCCGCGCGACGTTCTTCGTGTGCGGCGAGATGGCCGACTGGAACCGGAAGCTGCTGGCTCGGATGGCCGACGAGGGACACGTCGTCGGCAACCACACCTGGTCCCACCCGCTGCTCACCCGGCTCGGCCGGGCACGGATCCGCTCCGAGATCGAACGCACCAGCGAGCTCATCGAGAAGACCTGCGGCGAGCGGCCGCTGTGGTTCCGCGCCCCCTACGGCGCCTGGAACCGGGCGGTCTTCCAGTTCGGCGCCGAGCTCGGCATGGAGCCGCTGGCCTGGACCGTCGACAGCCTCGACTGGACCAGACCCGGCACCCGCACCGTCGTCGACAACGTCCAGAGCGGCGCGGCGCCCGGGGTGATCGTGCTCTCCCACGACGCCGGCGGGGACCGCTCGCAGACCGTCCGTGCGCTGCGGACCTACCTTCCGCGGCTGCTGGACGACGGCTACCACCTCACCGTGCCGCGCCGCGCTTACCTGTGACGGATCCGCGGAGCGCTCAGCAGACCCCCACGAGACGGGCGAAGACGACGACGTTCCCGTCGTACCCGGTCCCCTCGGAGAAATCGCCGCCGCAGGTGATGACCCTCAGCTCCGGAGTCCCCCTGGAGCCGTAGACGCGGTCGCCGGGGAAGCCGTCCTTGGGGACCACCTCGACGCCGTAGACCTCGAACACGGCCGTCTTCCCGTCCCGGCGCGCGATCTCGACGTGACGGCCCTTCCCCAGCGCCCCGAGTCCGTAGAACACGGCGGGCCCCGCAGCGTTGTCGACGTGTCCGACGACGACGGCCGTCCCCTTCTCACCGGGGGAGACCGCGCCGGTGAACCAGCCCGCCAGACGGGGATCCTCCGGCGGGGGCGCACTGATCCAGCCGTTGGCGTCCAGACCCACCGGCGTGACGGGCGCGTCGACGTGGATGGCGGGGATCCTGACCCGGTCGGGCACCGCGTACGGCAGCGGACGCGCGGCGGCGGCCGTGGCGCCCGGTGAACGGCCGCTGTCCGGGGCGACCGCCGTGACGGGCTGCGGCGGTCCCGCGCCGAACCCTCCCGAACCACTCCTGACGAGCGCTATTCCGCTGATCAGAACCAGCGCTGTCACACCCCACGAGACCCGCTTCCCGGGCGGCTCCCGACCCTCCTCGGTGGTTGCGGACAGCTCGCTCACAGACATGCGCCATCCCTTCCCGGCCCGCCGGCACCCGTCCTCCGCGACGCATACCGGAACGCTAGACCGGGCGCGGGGGACCGGCGACGGGGCGGATGCGAACGGGTGGACCGGTTGCGCGGTGCGGTGCGGTGCGCTGCGGTGCCGTGCGGTCCGGGCCGGACGGCCGTCGCGGGGCCGTGCGGCGCCGGTGCCGTCCTGACGCCGGTGACCCGCGGTGCCGTCCGCCGGCGCCATGCCGGGCGTGCCGTCCCAACGGGCCGGGCTGCTCAGACGCCGTCCGTGTCGCCACGGCGGCGTGCGAGGTAGTACGCAGCACCGAGCGACCCCCCGACGAGCGCGGTGCCCATGCCGACCTCCCCGAGGTCGAAGCCGGCGAGGGTGCCGCCCTCACCGGCTTGGACGTCGTGCCGGGAGGGCCCGGGCCCGCCGCCGTCCTTGCCGGTGCCGCCGACGATCCTCAGATCGGCCGAGCGGGTGCCGCCGTCGCAGACGAACGTGACCTGGTAGACGGCACCCGGCCTGGCGTCCGGGTCGACCCGCGCCGACTCCGATGCCCGGCCCGGCGGAACGGGAACGGTGTCGAAGACGCCCGAGGACACCGTCGCCGCCCCCCGGCAGCCGTCGCGGCCGCGCTCGACCCGCAGGGTGACCTGCCCGCCGGGCGCGACGCTGGACGGCAGGACGCCGAAGCCGAACGTCCCCCGGTGCAGACCGCCGTCACCACCGTCGGGCGAACGGCTGCCGCCACCGCCCTCCGCCGAAGGGCTCTCGCCGCTTCCGTCTGCGCCGCCGCTTCGGTCTCCGTCCGTGCCGCCTTCGCCGCCGTCTGCGCCTCCGCCCGTGGCGCGGTGGCTGCCGTCACCGTCCTGCGCCGAGCGGCTGCCGCCGCTTCCGTCTGCGCCGCCGCTTCTGCTTTCGTTCGTGCCGCCTTCGCCGCCGTCTGCGCCTCCGCCCGTGGCGCGGTGGCTGCCGTCACCGTCCTGCGCCGAGCGGTCTTCGCCGGAGCCGTCCGGCGAACGGTTCCCACCCCCGTGGCTGTCGCCGTCCTCCGTCCACGGACGGCCCTCACCCCCGTCCTGCGCCGTGCCGCCGCCACTGTGGCCACCGGCGCCGCTTCCGCCCCGGTGACCGCCTCCGCTGCGGTCGGAGCCGCTGCCTGGGCCGTCCCCGAAACCGCCCGCATGGCCGTCGGCTCCGCCCGCGTCGCCACCGCCCCCCGAGCGGCTTCCGGCGCCGCCGGGGTGGCGGAGGCCGTGGCCGTGGGGCCCGTCGGAGGGGCCGTGCGGGCCGAGCGAGGGGCCGTACGAGGGTCCGTCGTCGTTAGCGATGACGGCAGGGGCGCACAGGGCGAGGGCGCCGACGCCCAGCAGCGCGGCCGCGGCACCGCGGATCACCCGCATGATGTGTCCTCCGGGTCCCCGAGGAGCCGCTGCGGACCTGTTCCGCTCGCGCCGGATGTGCACCTCGACGTTCGGAACGCTAGGAAGAGGCGCACTCCGGCGCGATCGCACCGGGGCGAACGGCGCAACGGCGTCGGCCGGACGGGGGAGACGTTCACACGCCCGGAGCACCCCGGCGCGACATCCCGCGGACGGGCGTCCGGGAGGCGCCGGCGGTGACGCCGGACCGGACGCGGCCCACCGGCGCGGGGCTCGCCCGTCAGCCCGTCACCCCGTCACGTGCGGGAAGAAGCTCAGGAAGGCGTCGGCCGACGCGGACACCCCCCGGCTGTAGGGGGCGTCGAAGTCCCAGATCAGGAAGAGCAGGAAGGCGATCAGCGCGGAGAACAGCCCGGCGAGGATCAGTTCCCGTGCCGTGCGCCTGATCTGCAGCGCGAACACCATGCCGATGGTGACCACGGCCCCCGCCACCAGGCCGAACCACACCACGCCCGGCATGGTCGCCCCCGTCGAGTCGGCGCGTGCGGCGCGGGCCTGGTCCGCCGCGGTCACCTGGTCCACGAGCGGTTGGTAGGCCTGTGCCTCGAAGTCCGAGGCCGGCCGGTAGTCCGTCACGTCCGCGCGGACCCGGTCGAGCAGTTGGCCGCCCCGCGCGGTGACCCGCCCTTCCTCGGCCATCGCTTTCCACTCGGTGGTCACGACGTGTCCGACATAGGTGTTGACGTCGGAGCGGATGCGGTCACGGACGTCGGCCGGGTAGACCCGGACCCGCTCGGAGATCTCGTGCAGCGCCTGCGCCTCCGCCTGGACGTGGTCCTGGGCGGCGACGCGTGCCTCCCAGACCCCCGCGATGGCCAGGCCCAGCACAATGGCGTACACGACGCCGATCCACATCGTCATGTACTCGATGACGTCCGGGGTCTCACTCGGGTCCTCGTCCTCTGCCGCCGTGCGGTGCCGTACCAGCGTGACGACGACCACTACGGCACACGCGGCCAGCATCGCGAGCGTGAGAACAAGCCATTCCGACAACGGGTGCCTCCAGGAATCAGCGCGGACGGAGCGCGGCGACCGCCGCGAGGGCCGGGATCGCCACGAGCAGGACGTAGGTGAGGGGCGACGGACCGTGGTGCGGCGGCCGGCCGTGCGGCCGCGGGTGGTACCGCGGATAGGCCACCTGTGAGGCCGGGGGACTCGGACGGGGCGCACTGGACGGCCGGGCCGGGGCCGGCGCAGGCGGCGCAGGCGCGACGGCCGGCCGGGGCGGAGGCGGCGGCGGAGCCGGCCGCGGCGGCGGTGGGGGCTTCTGCCTGGGCTCCGGCGTCGGCGTGGGTGGTGGTGCGAGCCGGGGAGGGGGTTCCGGCGGCGGAGGCGGGGATGGCGGGGGTGGCGGCGGTGGCGTGGTGGGGGTCGGGGTGGGCGGAGGCGGTGGAGGCGGTGTGGGGCCGGGACAGGGCGGTGGCAGGGGCATCCCGCGCGCGGTGAGCTCGGGGAACGGCCGCAAGCCGCTGCCGGCCACCGCCACCGTGCCGTCCGGGCCGGTGGAAGCGGCGGCGAACTCGGGGAACGGCCGCAAGCCGCCGCCGGCCACCGCCACCGCCACCGTGCCGTCCGGGCCGGTGGAGGCGTACGCGCAGGCGTCGGCCGCGGCCGGTCCGGCCGGCGCGCCCACGCAGGTCCACACCAGCGTCAGCGGCGCCAACAGCCTCGCCGCCAGGCCGAATCGGTTCGGTTCGGGTCGATGCACGACGAAGATCATGAGCCCCGGACCCGGCCGGGCGTGCCGGGATGCCCGGCGTTTGCCCCGAAGGTGGGGCGTGTGGCGCCCGCCGGTTTGACCGGCCGGACGGTGGCCCCCCGGGACCACGCACACATGTGCGCGTCGACGGCCCTCCCACAGGTTCCGGAAAGAAAGTCCCGCCGCGCTTGAACACAACCAGCGTCCCCGTGCGTACCCAGTGTCGTGCGGCGGCGCAGCAGGGCGCTGCGACACCCTTGGGATCATGGGGAGTTGACGATGAAGACCTCCTGGCGGAGCGCCTCACTCGTGGCGGCGGCCGCGGCCGTGCTGGCATTGACGACGGCGTGCGGTCAGGACAACGGCAGCCAGGCGGCGGGCAGCCAGAACGTGGGTGCGACCGCCGCGGCCGGCGGCTACGGCAACTCAGGCCTCGGCAGTGCCGGCGTCGGGACCGGGACGGGCGCCGGCAACGGCTACGGAGCCGACGGGCAGGCCGCCGGCGGCTCGAAGTCCGCGGGCCGCCTGGGGGTTGCCGCCAACGCGGAACTGGGCAAGGTGCTGACGGACGGCGCGGGGATGACGCTGTACCGCTTCGACCAGGACACGGCCGAGCCCGCCAAGTCCAACTGCGACGGCGACTGCGCCAAGGCCTGGCCGCCGGTGCCCGCGGACGACGCCACCGCCGGGGCGGCGATCGACAAGGCGCTGCTCGGCGAGGTCACCCGCTCCGACGGCACCAAGCAGCTGACGGTCAACGGCTGGCCGGCGTACCGCTACGCGAAGGACACCAAGGCCGGTGACACCACCGGCCAGGGCGTCGGCGGCAAGTGGTACGCCCTCGCCCCCGACGGCAAGAAGGCCTCGCTGGCGAGCCTGCCCGGCCTGTCGGTGAAGAAGAGCACCGAGCTCGGCGACATCGTCGTCGACAAGAACGGCATGACGGTCTACCGCTTCCTGAAGGACAAGGCGTGGCCGAAGTCGGTGTCGGCCTGCACGGGCGCCTGCCTGGAGAAGTGGCCGGCGGTGGCTCCGGTGAAGGCGGAGGACACCAAGGGCGTCGTGAAGAAGGGCCTGATGAGCTTCACCCGGCCGGACGGCGTCAAGCAGATGACCGTCGACTGCTGGCCGATCTACACCTTCTCCGGGGACAAGGCCGCCGGGGACATCAACGGTCAGGGCGTCGGCGGCACCTGGTACGCCGTGTCCCCCGACGGCAAGCCGGTCGGCGCGCCGGCGAAGTAGGGATCGCCTCCCCAGGGTCGATCACCACCCCCCCGACTCGTGCCGGGACACAGCAGGGACAGTCGCCACAGGCAGGGCCTGCAGGACGAGAAACCCGGCGCGCACGGACCGGACCGCCCCCTCCGCACCGCACGGAGGGGGCGGTTCGCCGTGCCGTCGTCCTTCCGCGGTCCGCCCGCGGCGGGCCGCCGGCCGCTCTGCGCCGCAGGTGATGACCGGGAACGGATGGTCAATTTCCGGTTCGGCTACCCCCTTTGGCGGGCGATCAGTAGCCTCTGCTCGAACACCGGATCGCCTACGCCTTGGAGAGAGAGATGGAGCGTCCCGCCTGGGCCCCACGGAGCATCGACATCTCGGTGCCGAGCGTCGCTCGCATCTACGACTACTACCTGGGCGGTTCGCACAACTTCGAGGTGGACCGGGAAGCGGCCCGCCGGGCCATGGACTTCATGCCGGGCCTGCCCAAGGTCATGCAGGCGAACCGGGCGTTCATGCGCCGCGCCGTGCGCTACGCCGCCGGTGAGGGCGTCACCCAGTTCCTGGACATAGGTTCCGGCATCCCGACGTTCGGCCCCGTCCACGAGACGGCCCAGCGGACGAGTCCGGGTGCGCGGGTCGTCTACGTCGACCACGACCCGGTGGCGGTCGCGCACAGCCAGGCGGTGCTGGCGGGCAACGACGGCGCGGACGTCGTCGCGGCCGATCTGCGCAAGCCGCAGGAGATCCTGACGAGCCCCCAGGTGCAGCGGCTGATCGACCTGAATCGGCCAGTGGCGCTGCTTCTCGTTGCCATACTTCACTTCGTGGAGGACGAGGACGACCCGTACGCTGCGGTGGCCGAGTTGCGTGACGCGCTCGCGCCCGGCAGCCTGCTCGTGCTCACGCACGCCTCGTACGAGGGGATCCCGCTGCCGCCCGAGCGGAGCGAGGGCACGGTCGACGTGTACAGGGACATCCGCAATCCGCTGATCATGCGCTCGCGCGAGGAAATCGCGCGGTTCTTCGAGGGGTACGACATGGTGGAGCCCGGACTGGTGCCGATGCCGCACTGGCGGCCGGAGACGGCACCGGAGGACGAGGATCCCTACGCGTTCTCCGGTTTCGCCGGCGTGGGGCGTACCGCGTGACCGCGGAACCGGACGGACCGGAGGACAGACTGCGCCGGTTCGCGACCATCTGGAGCCGGGCGGTGTTCCCGGTGACCTCCACCTCGCTGACCCGCGTCGAGCTCGAGGAACGGCTGCTGCCGCTGGCCCGGCGGCTGAGCGACGCGCTGCGCGCCCGGGCCTTCGAGGCCGGGGAGGGCGAGGCGGTCGGCGCCGGGCTCGTCGACGCGCACTGCACCGCCCCCGACGCGCTCAGCCGGTCCCTGGACTGCGTCGACGCCTACCTCGTCCTCTACTGCGGCGAGGGCCGCTCCCAGGAGGACCTGCGCGCCCGCTCGGCACGGCTCCAGCACGCCATGGCCGCCGGGTTCGCGCGGGCACTGCGCGAGCGCACCCTCGCCGAACAGGAGTCGATCGCCCAGGCCGCGCTGCGCGCCCAGGGCGTGGTGGCACAGGCGCTGCACGCGAGCGAGGCCCGCTTCCGCGCGGTGTTCGAAGGCGCCGCGATAGGCATCGGGATCGCCGACCTGGAAGGCAACGTCCTGCAGGTCAACGGGGCGTTGCTGCGCATGTTCGGCGGCTCCGAGCACAACGTGCGCGGCCGCAACGTGCGGGAGTGGACCCACCCCGACGACGCGCCGCAGGTCTGGCGGCTGTACGAGGAGCTCGTGCGCGGCGAGCGCGAGCACTACCACGTGGAGAAGGCCTACTACCGGCCCGACGGAACGGTCCTGTGGACCAACCTCACCGTCTCCCTGCTGCGTGACGCCGACGGCGCCCCGCAGTACCAGCTCGCCCTCGTCGAGGACACCACCGAGCGGCGGCTGCTCAACCTCCGGCTGCGCTACGAGGCCACGCACGACGCGCTGACCGGACTGCCCAACCGCACCCTGTTCTTCGAGCGTCTGGAGAAGGCGCTGAACGCGGGGGAGGGCCGGCGCTTCGGCCTGTGCTACCTCGACCTCGACGGCTTCAAGACCATCAACGACAGTCTCGGCCACGCCGCCGGGGACCGGCTCCTCGTCGAGGTCGCCGACCGCCTGCAGTCGTGTGCGACCGCCGCCGGGGAGATGGTGGCCCGGCTCGGCGGCGACGAGTTCGTCGCTCTTACCACCGGCCCGGACACCCGGCGCGAGGTCGACGACCTCGCCACCCGCATCCTGAACGCGCTGGCCTCGCCCGTCAGCGTCGAGGGCCGGCAGCTGAGCGTGCGCGGCAGCATCGGCGTCGTCGAGGGACCGGTGGGGGAGCGCAGCGCCGCGGAGGTGCTGCGCAGCGCCGACATCACCATGTACCGGGCCAAGTCGGCCGGCGGCAACCGCTTCGAACTGGCCGACCCGGAGGCCGACGCCCGCGCCATCACCCGGCACGGCCTGACCACGGCACTGCCGACGGCCCTGGACCGGGGCGAGTTCTTCATCGAGTACCAGCCGCTGGTGCACCTCGGCGACGGCAGCGTGCGGGGCGCGGAGGCGCTGGTGCGCTGGCTGCACCCGCAGCACGGCGTGCTCGGGCCCGACCGGTTCATCCCGCTCGCCGAGCACACGGGACTGATCGTCCCGCTGGGCCGCTGGGTGATGGAGCAGTCGGTGCGGCAGGCCCACGAGTGGCGGGAACGGTTCGGCGACCGCGGCGGCGCCCCGCTGCGCATCAACGTCAACGTCTCCCCGTGCCAGCTCACCCACCCCGGCCTGGTCCAGGACACCGTCGACATCCTGGAGCGGGCGGGCGTCGCGCCGGACGCGCTGTGCCTGGAGGTCACCGAGTCGGCGCTGATCGGCGCCGACGACGACCTGCTCAAGCCGCTGCGCCGGCTGGCCGAGATGGGCGTCGACATCGCCCTCGACGACTTCGGCACCGGCTACTCCAACCTGGCCAACCTGCGGCGCCTGCCGGTCAGCGTCCTGAAGCTGGACCGGTCCTTCACCCAGGGCATGCAGCAGTTCCCGGCCGACCCGGTCGACCTCAAGATCGTCGAGGGGATCGTCTCCCTCGCCCACAGCCTCGACCTGGCGGTGACCGTCGAGGGCGTGGAGACCGGCGCCCAGGCCGAACAGCTGCGCATACTGGGCTGCGACACGGCGCAGGGCTGGTACTACGCCCGCCCCGGCCCGCCGGAGCGCCTGCACGAGCTGGCCCTGGTGGACGCGGCGGGCTGAGCCGCTCAGCGCTCCAGCAGCATCCGCTGCAGCTCCCGCGCGGCCCTCGGCGGGGCCACGTCACTGCGGTGCGCCAGGGCGATCGTGCGGTGCAGTCCGGGCCGTTCGAGCGGGGTCACACGCATCCCCCGGCCCGACCGCGCGGCCACCATCCTCGGGACGACGGCCACGCCAAGCCCGGCCCGGACGAACCCCAGGACCGCGTCCATCTCCCCGCCCTCGACCGCGAAGTCCGGCTCGAAGCCCTCCGCACGGCACGCCGCGACGGTCAGCTCGCGCAGGTCGTAGCCGTGCCGGAACATCACCAGGCGCTCGCCCTCCAGATCGGAGATGCGGACGGCGCGCCGCCCCTGCCCCGGCCCGGGCGCCTCCGGCGAGGACACGACCACCAGGTCCTCGCGCAGCAGCTCCACCGTCGTCAGCGCCGGGGACGGCGTCGGCAGCGGCAGGACGACCAGGGCGAGGTCCAGGGCGCCGCGGGCGAGCTCCCGCACGAGGTCGTGCGAGCCGCCTTCCTCGATCAGCAGACGGATGCCGGGATACCGGTCGTGGAAGGCGCGCAGCACGTCAGGAAGCAGGCCGGTGCACAGGCTCGGGGTGGCGCCCAGCCGCACCCGGCCACCGCGCAGCTGCACCAACTCCTGGACCTCGTGCCGGGCCGTGTCCGCGTCGGCGAGGATGCGCCGCGCCAGCGGCAGCAGGGCCTCACCGGCGTCGGTCAGCGTGATGTTGCCGCGCGCCCGCAGGAACAGGTCCGCGCCCAGCTCCCGCTCCAGCGCCTTGATCTGCTGCGACAGCGACGGCTGGGCGACATGGACCCGCTCCGCGGCCCGGGTGAAGTGCCGGGTCTCGGCGACCGCCACGAAGTACTGGAGCTGCTGGAACTGCACCCCCTCATCATAGGGCAGGACTATCGAAACGAGCCGGACCATGTCTTGGACCGATGAGGTCGTTCGGCCCTAGCGTCAGCAGCATGGCTCTGGCAACGCGGACGGACCGACGGCCGTCCATGGCGCGCACCGTGTGGGACTCGACCGTCGGCAAGAAGACCGTGATGGCGGTCAGTGGGCTTGTCATGCTGCTGTACCTCGTCGCCCACATGATCGGCAACCTGAAGATCTTCTTCGGGGCCGGTGAGTTCAACCACTACGCCCACTGGCTGCGCACCGTCGGCGAGCCGTTCATGCACTACCAGTGGATGCTCTGGCTGATCCGCGTCGTGCTCGTGGCCGCGGTCGTCGCCCACGCCGTCTCGGCCTACCAGCTCAGCCGGCGCGACATCAGGGCGCGCCCGACCAAGTACGTGCACGCGCGGCCCCGGGCGAGCTACGCCACCCGCACCATGCGCTGGGGCGGCATCATCCTCGGCCTGTTCATCGTCTGGCACCTGCTCGACCTGACCACCGGGACCGCCCACCCCGGCGCCTTCCAGTCGGGCCGCCCGTACCAGAACGTGGTGGGCACGTTCTCCACCTGGTACGGCGACGTGATCTACATCGTCGCCATGCTGGCGCTCGGCCTGCACATCCGGCACGGCTTCTGGAGCGCCGCCCAGACCCTCGGCGTGGGCAGCCGCACCTGCGACCGCGCCCTGAAGACCCTGGCCAACGTCCTAGCGCTGCTGCTCACGGCCGGTTTCGTCGCCGTGCCCGTGGGCGTCATGACCGGAGTGGTGAGCTGACATGACGACCTACGCCGACTACACGACGGGCGACCCGGTCGCCGACACCAAGGCACCGGCCGGCCCGATCCACGAGCGCTGGGACACGCGCCGCTTCGAGGCCAAGCTGGTCAACCCCGCCAACCGGCGCAGGCACACGGTCATCGTCGTGGGCACCGGCCTCGCCGGCGGCTCCGCGGGCGCCACCCTCGCCGAACAGGGCTACCACGTCGTCCAGTTCTGCTACCAGGACTCCCCGCGCCGCGCCCACTCGATCGCCGCGCAGGGCGGCATCAACGCCGCGAAGAACTACCGCAACGACGGCGACTCGGTCCACCGCCTGTTCTACGACACCGTGAAGGGCGGCGACTTCCGCGCCCGCGAGTCCAACGTCCACCGCCTGGCCCAGATCTCCGTCGAGATCATCGACCAGTGCGTGGCGCAGGGCGTGCCGTTCGCCCGCGAGTACGGCGGCCTCCTCGACACCCGCTCCTTCGGCGGCGTCCAGGTCTCCCGCACGTTCTACGCCCGCGGCCAGACGGGCCAGCAGCTCCTCCTCGGCGCCTACCAGGCGCTGTCCCGGCAGATCGCCGCGGGCAACGTGGAGATGCACCCGCGCACCGAGATGCTCGACCTGATCGTCGTCGACGGCCGGGCCCGCGGCATCGTCGCCCGCGACCTGGTCACCGGACGGATCAGCACCTACTTCGCGGACGCCGTCGTCCTCGCCTCGGGCGGCTACGGCAACGTGTTCTACCTGTCGACCAACGCCATGAACTCCAACGCGACGGCCGTCTGGCGGGCGCACCGGCGCGGCGCCTACTTCGCCAACCCCTGCTTCACCCAGATCCATCCGACCTGCATCCCGCGCACCGGCGACCACCAGTCCAAGCTCACCCTGATGAGCGAGTCGCTGCGCAACGACGGCCGGATCTGGGTGCCGAAGGCCAAGGGCGACGACCGCCCGCCGAACCAGATCCCCGAGGACGAGCGCGACTACTACCTGGAGCGCATCTATCCGTCCTTCGGCAACCTCGTGCCCCGCGACATCGCCTCCCGGGCGGCCAAGAACGTCTGCGACGAGGGCCGCGGCGTCGGTTCCGGCGGCCAGGGCGTGTACCTCGACTTCGCCGACGCGATCCGGCGGATGGGCCGCCGGAAGGTCGAGGAGAAGTACGGCAACCTCTTCGACATGTACGAGCGGATCACCGCGGAGAACCCGTACGAGGTGCCGATGAGGATCTACCCCGCCGTGCACTACACGATGGGCGGCCTGTGGGTCGACTACGACCTGCAGACGACCGTCCCCGGCCTGTTCGCGGTCGGCGAGGCCAACTTCTCCGACCACGGCGCCAACCGCCTCGGCGCCTCCGCGCTGATGCAGGGCCTGGCGGACGGCTACTTCGTGCTGCCGGCCACCGTCAACGACTACCTGGCCCGCAACCCGCACCTGGACCGGGTCGGCGAGGACCACCCGGCCGTGCAGGAGGCCGTCTCCGAGACCGAGGACCGGCTCAACCTGCTCCTGTCCATCGACGGCGACCGCACCCCGGACTCCTTCCACCGCGAGGTCGGCGAACTCATGTGGGAGCTCTGCGGCATGGCCCGCACCGAGGCCGGCCTGCGCAAGGCGCTGGAGCGCATCCCGCAGATCCGCGAGGAGTTCTGGCGGCGCGTGAAGGTTCCCGGCACCGGCGAGGAACTGAACCAGTCGCTGGAGAAGGCCAACCGCATCGTCGACTACCTGGAGCTGGCCGAGCTGATGTGCCTCGACGCTCTGCACCGCGCCGAGTCCTGCGGTGGCCACTTCCGCGAGGAGTCCCAGACCCCCGACGGCGAGGCGGCGCGCAGGGACGACGAGTTCGCCTACGCGGCCGCCTGGGAGTTCACCGGCACCGGCGAGGCCCCCGTCCTGCACAGGGAAGACCTCGTCTTCGAGTACGTCCACCCCACCCAGCGGAGCTACGCATGAAGCTCACCCTGCGCGTCTGGCGGCAGAAGAACGCCGACGCCGACGGCGCCATGTCCACCTACGAGGTGGACGGCATCTCGCCCGACATGTCCTTCCTGGAAATGCTGGACGTCCTCAACGAACAGCTCATCCTCTCCGGCGAGGACCCCGTCGCCTTCGACCACGACTGCCGCGAGGGCATCTGCGGCGCGTGCAGCCTGGTCATCAACGGCGACGCGCACGGCCCGGAGCGCACCACCTCCTGCCAGCTGCACATGCGGTCCTTCGAGGACGGCGACACGATCGACATCGAGCCGTGGCGGGCGGCGGCCTTCCCGGTCGTCAAGGACCTGGTCGTGGACCGCTCGGCCTTCGACCGCATCATCCAGGCCGGCGGCTACATCACCGCCCCCACCGGCTCGGCCCCCGAGGCGCACGCCACGCCCGTGCCCAAGCCCGACGCCGACCACGCCTTCGAGCACGCCGAGTGCATCGGCTGCGGTGCCTGCGTGGCCGCCTGCCCCAACGGCGCGGCGATGCTCTTCACCTCGGCGAAGATCAACCACCTCAACGTCCTGCCGCAGGGCGCGCCCGAGCGCGAGACCCGGGTGCTGGACATGGTCGCCCAGATGGACGACGAGGGCTTCGGCGGCTGCACCCTCGCGGGCGAGTGCGCGACGGCCTGCCCGAAGGGCATCCCGCTCACCTCCATCACCAGCATGAACAGGGAGTGGCTGCGGGCGACCCGCAGGGCGGCCAAGCGCTGAGGGCCGTTACGGCCCACCGGACGTTCGCCGACAGGGTGCGGACGGGCGGGACCGGGAGCGGTGCTCCTCCCGGTCCCGTCAGGCACCCGGCATTCGGCGACCCCCTCACCCCAGGTCGAGGTCGGCCCCGCCGGTGCACGGCGGCCACGAGCGGCCGGCTGCCCGCTGCGCGGGGACGGGAGCGCGGTGTTCAGCGACCCGTCGCGCTCGGCTCCGCGTCCGGTCGACCCAGCGCCCGCGCCAGGTAGGGGGCCGTCGCGCTGCCCGCCGCGCGGGCCACCTCCGACGGCGGTCCCGCCGCGACGACGCGGCCGCCCGCCTCGCCCCCGCCCGGACCCATGTCGATCACCCAGTCCGCCCCCGCGGCGACCGACATGTCGTGCTCGACGACGATCACGGTGTGCCCGGCATCGACGAGCCCGTGCAGCTGCCGCATGAGCACCTCTACGTCCGCCGGGTGGAGACCGGTGGTGGGCTCGTCGAGGAGGTACAGCGTGTGACCGCGGCGGCCGCGCTGCAGTTCGCCCGCGAGCTTGATCCGCTGGGCCTCGCCGCCCGACAGCTCGGTCGCGGGCTGGCCCAGGCGCAGGTAACCGAGGCCCACGTCGAGCAGAGTGGCCAGACTGCGGGACACGGCCGGGGTGTCCGCGAAGAACTCCGCCGCGCTCTCCACCGTCAGGTCGAGCACCTGCGCGATGTTCCGCCCCCGGTAGGTCACGGCCAGCGTCTCCGCGTTGTAGCGCGCCCCTCCGCACTCCGGACACGGCGCGTACGTGCTCGGCAGGAACAGCAGCTCGACGCTGACGAAGCCCTCCCCCTGGCAGGTCTCGCACCGCCCGCCCGCCACGTTGAACGAGAACCGGCCCACGCCGTAACCGCGGGCCCGGGCCTCCTCCGTGGCCGCGAACACCTTCCGCACGGTGTCGAACAGCCCCGTGTACGTGGCCAGGTTGGAGCGCGGGGTGCGGCCGATGGGCCTCTGGTCCACCGACACCAGCCGCCCGACACCCGGCAGGTCCTCGGTGATCGCGCCGATCAGCGTGGACTTCCCGGAGCCGGAGACACCGGTGACCGCGGTGAAGACGCCGAGCGGGAACCGCACGGACACGTCGCGCAGGTTGTGCCGGGTGACCGGGCCCACCTGGACCTGCCCGCGCGGCTCCCGGACGGCGCGCTGCGCCGCGGGGGAGCGGCCGAACAGGAAGCGGGCCGTCGCCGACTCCGCGACCGGGGCCAGCTCGGCCACCGGCCCGCTGTGCAGCACCCGCCCGCCGTGCTCGCCCGCGCCCGGTCCGACGTCGACGAGCCAGTCGGCGCCCCGCACCACGTCCAGGTGGTGCTCCACCACGAACACCGAGTTGCCCGCCGCCTTCAGCCGCTGCAGCATCACCAGCAGCGCCTCCGTGTCCGCCGGGTGCAGACCCGCGGACGGCTCGTCGAGGACGTACACCACCCCGAACAGGCCGGAACGCAGCTGTGTGGCGAGCCGCAGCCGCTGCAGCTCGCCCGCCGACAGGGTGGGTGCGGCGCGGTCCAGACTCAGGTAGCCGAGGCCGAGTTCGAGAACGGGCGCGATCCGGGACTTCAGGTCGTCGGTGAGGACCCGAGCGGTCCCGGACGTGCCCCGCAGCAGCCCGGCGAGCTCGGTCAGCGGCAGCGCCGCCAGCTCGGCGATCGTCCGGCCCGCGAAGGTCACGGCCAGGGCCTCGGGGCGCAGTCTGCTGCCCCCGCACGCCGGGCAGGGCGCGCTGGTGAGGAAGCGCTCCGCCTTCGCCCGCAGGGTGGCGCTCCTGGAGTCGGAGAACGTCTTGAGCACATACCGCCGGGCGCTCATGTACGTGCCCTGGTAAGGCCGTTGGATGCGGCCGGCCTCCCGGACCGGGTGCACGGTCACGACCGGCTGCTCGTCCGTGAACAGGATCCACTCCCGCTGCTCGGCGGGCAGTTCGCGCCACGGCCGGTCGACGTCGTACCCGAGCGCGTCGAGGACGTCCCGCAGGTTCTTGCCCTGCCAGGCGCCCGGCCACGCGGCGATCGCGCCCTCGCGGACCGACAGCGAGGGGTCGGGGACCAGCAACTCCTCGCTGGTGCTGTGCACCCGGCCGAGCCCGTGGCAGCGAGGGCACGCCCCGGCCGCCGTGTTCGGGGAGAACGCGTCCGAGTCCAGGCCTGCGGCGCCCGGCGGGTAGTCCCCGGCGCGGGAGAACAACATCCGCAGGCTGTTGGACAGGTTCGTCACCGTGCCCACGGAGGACCGGGACGTCGGCACCGACCGCCGCTGCTGGAGCGACACCGCGGGCGGCAGCCCGGTGATCTCCCCGACCTTCGGGGCGCCGACCTGGTGGATCAGCCTGCGGGCGTACGGCGCGACCGACTCGAAGTAGCGCCGCTGCGCCTCCGCGTAGATCGTGCCGAACGCCAGCAAGGACTTCCCGGAACCCGACACCCCGGTAAAGACGGCCAGCGTGTCCCGCGGGATGTCGACGTCCACGCCCTTCAGGTTGTGCTCGCGGGCACCGCGCACGCGGACGTACGGGTCGTGGGGGCTGTGCATGGCGGGGCTCCGTACGGGGACTGCTGCCGGTGAAGGGACAAACCCTGCCATCCTATGGCGGCGGCCCGCGCCGGGTGGCGGCTGTCCCGGGCTCGGTCTGCCGTGCGGCGCGGGCGCCGGCGGGCCGGGCGGGTCCGCCCGCTGCCTGCGCGGGCTCGGCTCCCGACCGCTCCCGCGGTCAGCGCGCCGCGCCGGGCCACTCCTCCCGCACCATCCCGAACAGCACGGTGTCGTACCGCCTGCCCGCCACGAGCACGGCACCACGGCGGCGGCCCTCCTCGCGGAAGCCCAGCCCGGTGAACGCGCGGACGGCCCGTTCGTTGCCGCTCCAGGTGTCGAGTCCGATCCGGTGCAGCCCGAAGGAGCCGAACAGGTGTGCCACCAGGAGCCGCAGCGCGTCCGAGCCGTGGCCGCGGCCCCAGCGGTCGCGCTCCCCGATGGTGACCCCGACCGTGGCCTGCCCGGCGATCGGGTCCAGGTCCCGGTAGTCCACCATGCCGATCACCGTGCCGTCGGCCAGGTCCTCGACGGTGAGAACGGCCGACTCCCTCGGGTCCAGGCGCAGCATCGTCTCGAAGCCGAGTGCGACGGCCTCGGCCGTCACCGGGCCGAAGCGCGGGTCCCCACCGGTGGCCCAGTGCACCACCTCCGGGTCGTTGCGCCACCGCACGTGGTGTTCCGCGTCCTCCGCGCGCAGTGCGCGGAGCCTTACCGTCTTGCCTTCGATCATCCGGGGATCGTATGTCGGCCACCGCCCGGAGCGGCCGGGGGCCTCCTTCGCCGGCGCGCGTCAGCGGGAGGAGAAGACGCCGGCGAGCCGGCGGTAGGAGTCCAGCAGGGCCGCCCGGTCGTACGTGCTGGTGGTGACGAGGACCTCCTGCGCACCCGTCTCCTTCAGGACCGTCTCCAGTTCCTGCGCGACCTGCTCCTCGGTGCCGGCGAGCCCGCCGGCCAGCCCGGACTCGTACAGATCGCGCTCCTTGCCGGTCATCCGCCGGGACTCGACCTGTTCGGCGGGCGGCAACGGCGGGAAGGTGCCGTGCGTCCGGGCGTACGCCATCGACCACGCCTCCGGGACCAGCAGGCGCCCGGCCTCCCGCGCGGTGGCGGCCACGGCGACGGTCCCGGAGATCACGACGTACGGCTCCTCGGCCCAGGGGGAGGGCCGGAACTGCGTGCGGTACCGGTCGATGCCGCGCCGCATCCGGTCGCGGTCGCGCAGATCGCCGATGACCACCGGCAGGCCCGCGCGGGCCGCGATCGCGGCGCCCTCGCCCATCGCCAGGACGAACGGCGGCACCCGCAGCCCCTCGGCGGGGCGCGCGTGCACCCCCGTCGGCGACGAGCCCAGGAACCAGCCGAGCAGTTCCTCGAGCTGCGCCCCGAAGTCCTCGGCGTCGCCCCTGTCCCGCCCGAGGGCCTTGCGCACGCCGCCGGTGAACCCCACGGAACGGCCCAGCCCCATGTCGACGCGGCCGGGGAACAGCGACTCCAGCACGCCGAACTGCTCGGCGACCACCAGCGGCCGGTGGTTGGGCAGCATCACCCCGCCCGTGCCGACGCGGATGGTGCGGGTCGCGGCGGCCACCGCGGCGGCCAGCACCGTCGGCGCGGATCCGGCGACCCCGGGTACGCCGTGGTGCTCGGACACCCAGAACCGGTGGTAACCCAGCGCCTCCACCTCCTGCGCCAGCCGCACGGTGTCCCGCAGTGCCTCGGCGTCCGGGTGCCCCTCCCGCACGCGTGAGCGGTCGAGCACGGAGAAACGGGTCGAAGCGATCAGCGAACTCACACAGGGGTCAACGCGATGGGCGGCCGGGGATTCCCGCTGGGTGTCCGCAGTGCGGCACGCCGGTGGCGCCGGCCACCCCGAGGCCCGCAACCGCCTGCGGAGCGGACCTCGGAGACCTCGCGGGCCTCGCGAACCGTGACGGCGGCGTGCACGCGCACGGCGGGCGGCCGGGAGCCGCTGCCACGGCGCCCCCGAGGACCTCGGCGGTTTCTTCGCCGTCCTGTCCGTCCCGCCCGCCCCCCTTCCCCGAGTCGATCCACGGGCGGAAGGTGTGCGGGGTGGTGTGGTGCCGCACCGGCGAGCCCGCCGGCCAGGGCTCAGCCGGCAGACGGGCTGGGGGCCGGGCCGGGCGTCGGGGTGGCGGTGTTGACGCCGAGGTCCGGGCGGGGGGTCAGGACGACCATCGGCGCGCCGGGCGGGGGCGGGGGAGGGGTGAGCTGGTCCTTGGGCAGCTTCGGCGGCGACGTCTGCTGGAAGTTGACCTGGCCGAAGTTGACCGTGCCGGTGTTCTCCAGCACGGTGATGTGGTCGAGCACGGTGTCGTTCGCCAGGTTCGCGAGCTGACGCACCAGGCTGTTCTCGGTGCTGGCCCGGATCTTGGCGATGGCCGGGAAGATCTGGCCGTGCGTCACCCGCATGATGTTGGCGGCGGTGGAGTCGAACTGCGCGCCGGACTGGGCCGCAGAGGTCGCCACGAACTGCTGCTGCTGCGGGGTGGCCTGGTTGGGCAGGGTGATGCCCAGCTCGGGCGCTATCTTGCGGCACATCGCGTCGAGTCCGGCGTGGCCGACGATCAGGTGCTTGCCCGCCTCCTTCATCTGCGGCGTCGAGCCCTTCTGCAGCGCGATCTCGCCGAGGGGGTACTCCCACAGCCCGGCCGAGCGGACCTTGACCACGAAGTCGCGGTCGGCCTCGGTGAGCGGGCCGTACGGGGTGTTGGCGATGATGCGGTTCGGGGAGCCGGTCGTGTTCTGCACCCCGAGCATGGAGGGGTAGGCGAGGGCGGTGAGGGTCAGACCCAGCGCACCCACGACGAAGACGGTTCCGATCGTGTTGCGGGACATGGGCATGGTGCCTCCAGACGCGAACGGCGTGTACGCCAGGAGGTACGGACGCGTCAGGTGAACGGATCATCGCGCGGGGAAAAACTTCCGCCATCCGGTGTGATGTGTGTCACAGTGAGGCGGGCCCGGATGAGTGTTCAGGGCAGTTCCCCGACCGGCTCCGGTCCCCAGTACTCCGGTCCGCCCCCACGCCAGTCGATCAGCGGAGAGACCGTCACCTCCACGGGGTCGACGTCCAGCCCGGCACGGCGGAGGAACTCGGCGACATCGCCGACGTTGTAGGCGAGGCCGAGTATCTCGCCGTTCACGCGGACGCGCCGGCCGCCCGTCGGTGAGGGCGGGTGGACGATCACGGGCAGTGGTCCGGACATGTTCCCAGCATCGGACGTACGACCCGCCCACGCATCCGGGCGGGGGCTGCCCGGACGCCGTGCGGAGTGGGCGCGGGCGCATCGCCGCGGGCCGGGCACGGCGCAGTGCCGGACGGCCGCGGCGGGGCCCTTGTGCGTACGCGGCTCTTACGCTGGGCGGTGTGACGGACAGCAGCAAACGGCCCCTGGCCGTGTTCGACCTGGACAACACGCTCGCCGACACGGCGCACCGGCAGCGGTTCCTGGAGCGCAGGCCGCGGGACTGGGACGCCTTCTTCGCGGCCGCGCCGGCGGACCCGCCGATCCCCGAGGGCGTGCGGTTCGCCCGGGACAACGCGGAGGAGTGCGAGGTCGTCTACCTGACCGGACGGCCCGAGCGCTACCGCCGGGACACGCTCGACTGGCTCGCCGCCCACGGCCTGCCGCAGGGACGCGTCCACATGCGCCGGGACCACGACCGCAGGCCCGCCCGCCGTACCAAGCTGGAGACCCTGCGCAGCCTCGCCCGGCACCGTGAGATCCGTGTGGTCGTGGACGACGACGAGCTGGTCTGCGCGGACGCGGAGGAGGCGGGTTTCCGGGTCCTGCGGGCCCGCTGGGCGGCGCCCTCGGCGGAGTTGGAGGACGCGCAGGAGCGGGAGGGGCGGACCTGAGGCGGATGCCGTGGCGCGGCGGCGGTCAGTCCACGTCCTCGATGCGGAAGCCGACCTTCAGGCAGACCTGGTAGCACTGGATCCGCCCGTCCTCGATCCCTCCCCTGACCTGCGTCACCTCGAACCAGTCCAGGTTGCGCAGGGTCTGGGAGGCGCGGGCGATGCCGTTCTCGATGGCCTTGTCGAGGCCCTCCCGGGAGGTGCCGGCGATCTCGGTGAGCCGGTAGGTGTGGTCGGTCATGCGAGCGCTCCTTCCCAAGGGACGCGGACACCGCGTCCGCCCGTGACGCACATACGGCGCGTCAGTCCACCGTCCCGCACGACAGGTCACCGCGCGAGGCGAGGACGGGGCGGGTCGGCGCCATTCGTCGTCGCTCGCCCGTCTGTCGGCCGCGGGCCGGACGCCGGCCGTCGCCCGTCTGCCTGCGGCGGAGCGGGTGACGGCCGTCGTCACTTGCCGGGTGCGGGCCGGGGGACGGCCGCGTCGCCCGCGAACCGGCCGCCGTCAGCGCCGGCGGCACCCGCCCGCGGAGTCGGCGTACACCGGCGCCACCGGGCGCACCGCGGGGTCGCCGCAGCGCGGTCGCGCCGCGCCCGGATGCACCGGGAGTGCGGCCGGCTCTCCCGGCCTCCTCCCGGTGCGCCCGGCGGGCGCGCGGACGTCCTCCGCGGCGGCCCCGGAGCTACCCGGCCACGCTCAGCGACAGCGCGAAGCGGCTCTCGCGGTCGGTCCACCACCGGGCCAACCGCAGCCCGGCCGCCGCCAGTTCGGTGCGCACGCCCTCCTTCCGGAACTTGGCCGAGACCTCCGTGCGCAGGTCCTCCCCGGCCGCGAAGTCGACGACGAGACCCAGCGCGGGCACCTTCACGGTCTGCGCCACGGAAGAGCGCAGCCGCATCTCGATCCACTCGTAGCCGGCGTCCCACAGCGCGACGTGCCCGAAGGCTCCGGGGTCGAAGTCGGCGCCCAACTCCCGGTTGACGACGGCCAGGACGTTCCTGTTGAACGCCGCCGTCACCCCGGCCGCGTCGTCGTAGGCACGGACCAGGACCTCCTCGTCCTTGACCAGGTCGGTGCCGAGCAGCAGCGCGTCGCCGGGGGAGAGCAGGCCGCGCACCGCGGCCAGGAACGCGGCGCGCTCGGCGGGCAGGAGGTTGCCGATCGTGCCGCCGAGGAACGCGACCAGCCGTGGACCGGGCGCGGGGGGCAGCGACAGCCCCGCGGTGAAGTCGGCGATGAGCGCGTGCACGTCGAGCCCCGGCCGCTCGGCGACCAGGGCCTCGCCCGCCTGGACCAGGGCGCTCTCGCTGACGTCGACCGGCACGTACGTGCGCAGGCCGGTCAGCGCGTCGATCAGGTGGCGCGTCTTCGCCGAGGATCCGGAGCCCAGTTCGACCAGGGTGCGGGCGGGCAGCGCGGCGGCGATCTCGCCCGCGCGGGCGAGGAGGATCTCCCGCTCGGCGCGCGTCGGGTAGTACTCGGGCAGTGCGGTGATCTGCTCGAACAGGTCGCTGCCGTGCGCGTCGTAGAACCACTTCGGCGGCAGCGTCTTGGGCAGAGAGGTCAGGCCCTGTCGGACGTCGGCGCGCAGAGCGGCGGCCGTGGCGTCCTCGGGCAGGAGGCGGGTGACGTGGAACGCACTCACGTACGGGGCTCCTCGGTCGGTGCGGATGCCGGATCCTGGTGGAGGTCCTTGAGCGGGGTGAGCAGGACGTCCGTGCGGTTCGCCGCGAGCAGGGTGCGCTCCGGGACCTCGGTCCAGCGGGGGTCGTCGTCGTAGGGCTCGGCGGCCACGGCCGTGCGGTGGCCGGGTTCCAGGAGGTACCACAGGGTGTCGCCCCACGCGGTCGCGGTGATGGTCTCGCCGTCGGTGAGCAGCAGGTTCAGCCGGGAGTCCGGGGCCGCCGCGGCGACCTCCAGCACCGTGTCGGTGAGCGCCTGGCCCGCCTCGTCGCCGCCGCGCAGTCGCGCCAGCACCAGCGCCCACACGAGCGCGGAGTCGGTGCGGGCCTCCAGGGACAGCAGGTCCCCGGGCGGCAGGGTCCGGGACACGGCGGCCAGGGAGTCCGGCCAGCCGGTCACGGCACCGTTGTGGCTGAACAGCCACCGGCCCGCCGTGAACGGGGCGGCGGCCGCCTCCGCGTCCGCGCCCGCCAGGGTCGCGTCCCGCACCGCGGCGAGCAGCGCGGTCGTCCGCACCACCCGCGCCAGGTCGGCGAAGGACAGGTCCGCCCACAGCGGCCCCGCCCGGCGGTAGCGCGCCGGCACCGGGTCGCCCTCCGCGTACCAGCCGACTCCGAACCCGTCGGCGTTGACCGTCCCGTTGCGCTGGTGCCGCGGCGCCCACGCCTGCCGGTACAGGCTGTGCGGAGGGTCCACCAGGATCCGGCCGAGCGGCTCCGCCGGTCCCAGGTAGGCCAGGTGACGGCACATCAGCGTCCCTCCGTGGAGCGGGCGGTGCGGAACCCGGAGAAGATCTGCCGCCGCACCGGGTAGTCCCAGTTGCGGAAGGTGCCCCGGCACGCCACCGCGTCCACGGCGAACGAACCGCCGCGCAGCACCTTGTACTCGGGGCCGAAGAACACCTCCGAGTACTCCCGGTACGGGAACGCGGCGAACCCCGGGTACGGCAGGAAGTCGCTCGCCGTCCACTCCCACACGTCGCCGATCAGCTGCCGGACGCCGAGCGGCGAGGCACCGGCCGGGTAGCTGCCGGCGGGAGCCGGGCGCAGGTGGCGCTGGCCCAGGTTGGCGTGGGCCGGGGTGGGGTCGGCGTCGCCCCACGGGTAGCGCGTCGAGCGGTCGCCCTCGGGATCGTGGCGGGCGGCCTTCTCCCACTCGGCCTCGGTGGGCAGCCGCCGTCCGGCCCAGCGGGCGTAGGCGTCGGCCTCGTACCAGCACACGTGCAGCACCGGCTCGTCCGGCGGCACCGCCTCGGTGACGCCGAAGCGCCGCCTGAGCCACTGCCCGCCGTCCCGGCGCCAGAACAGCGGCGCGACGATCCCGTGGCGCCGGATGTGCGCCCAGCCGTCGGCCGTCCACCAGCGGGGGTCGTCGTAGCCGCCGTCCTCGACGAATGCCAGGTAGGCGGCGTTCGTCACCGGGGTGGTGTCGATGAAGAAGGGCTCGACGTCGCGCACGTGCGCGGGCCGCTCGTTGTCCAGGGCCCACGGCTCGGCGGAGGTGCCCATGGTGAACGGACCGCCGGGCACGAGGACTTCCGCCGGGCCGGTGAACGGCGGAGCGGGGTCCGGGTCGGGGGCGGTCAGGGCCTGCGGTCCCCGGCGGAGCTGATGGGTGATCAGCATCGTCTCGTCGTGCTGCTGCTCGTGCTGCGCGATCATCCCGAAGGCGAAGCCGGCCTCGGTCAGCCGCGTCCCGTGGAACGCGGAGGCCTCCAGCAGGTCCGTCACGCGGCCGCGCACCTCGGCCGCGTAGCGGCGGGCCTCGTCCGGCGGCAGCAGCGGCAGCGAGGGGCGTTCGGCACGCGGATGCCCGAAGGCGTCGTAGAGGCCGTCGATCTCCGGCCGGATCGCCTCCTGCCCGCCCACCGCGCGCAGCAGCCACTGCTCCTCCTGGTTCCCGATGTGGGCGAGGTCCCACACCAGCGGGGACATCAGCGGGGAGTGCTGGGCGGTCAGGTCGGGCTCCTCGACGCAGGTGGTCAGGAGCGTGGTGCGGTCACGGGCCGTGGTGAGCGAGGTCAGCGCCCGCTCGCGCAACGTCTCGGCGTCGTGGGCGGCTTCGGTCATGGGCCCATGTCCTTCCCGTTGACTGTGGGGCCTGCGGGGTCTGCGTGGCAGGTCGGGCCGGTGGTGCCTCCCCCGGCCGGGCGACGTCCGGGCCGGGGGAGGTCCGTACCGCGCAGGCTGTCGAGGAGGTCGTCGGCGGGGCAGCGGCCCCGCAGGACGTAGCGGTCCCGGAACGCGGCGACGGCGGCCGTGACCTCGGACGTGGCGCCGAGCCGTGGCAGGGCCTCCAGCGCGGTCGTGAAGCAGGCGACCGCCACGTCGCGCAACTCGGGGTCGGCGAGCCCGGACCGGGCCGCCTCCCGCCACAGCGGACTGTGCGGGGCGGGCTGGGACCGCGCCCGTTCGGCGAGCGGCTTCACCGCCCGGTAGGCGGTCTCCGCGGCCCCGGGATCGTCGAAGAGCGCGGCCGTCACGGCCAGCGGCACGATCCACCCGTCGTCGCCGGGCTGCGCGTCGATCATGCGCAGTTCCAGGTGGCCGCGCGGTCTGACCGGCGGGAACAGCGTCGTGAGGTGGTAGGCGAGGTCGTCGCGGGTGGGTGGCCGCGGCTTTCGCGACCGGACCCACTCCCGGAACGTGAGCCGCTCCGGCACATGCCAGGGACCCTCGTCGCCCCGGACGCACATCACCGGCGCGTCCAGCACGTGGCGGGTCCAGGCGGTGCGGGGATCGCCGTCCAGCGGGGGAGCGCCCGCCCGTCCCGGGCCGATCTGCGTCCACCGCAGCTGCCGCGTGGAGAGCCAGCCGGTGGGCCGGCCCTCGGCGAGCGGTGAGTTGGCGAACGCGGCCACCAGCACCGGGCCGAGCTGGTGCGCGAGCCACCAGCGCCGGCTGTGCCCGAGCGGTCCGGGTTCCTCGTGTCCCGCGTCCAGGCTCACCTGGACGGAGGCCGAGGCGCACATCATGTGGCGGCCCGCCGGACCGGTACGGTCCAGGCACCTCTCCATGGCCTCGTAGCGCCGCTCCCGCAGGAACCGGCGCGGCGGGTGACGGGGGTCGTGTCCCATGCCGACGAGGCCGAGTCCCTCATCGGCGAGGACGGCGCGGACGGCGTCGAGGTCGGCAGAGACGGTGCCGATGCACTCCGTCAGCGAGCCGGCGGGCGGCGAGCTGAGCTCCAGCTGTCCACCGGGTTCGACGGTGAGCGCCGATCTCAGGGGCACGCCCCGCAGAGCTGCGTAGGCAGCTTCGAGTCGTTCGAAGGTGACGGGGAGGTGGGGCGCGTGCGGCGCGTGGACGAGCCACTCCACCTCCACCCCCAGGACGCGGGGCGGCCCCGTCTTGAAGCAGATGCCGTGGACCAGGGCCTCGATCTCGGCCTCGGTCACGGCTGTTCGAAACTCCGTACAGCCGCTCGTTTCGTCGGACATGCCAGGATCCTCCTGAGCTTCCAGGATGTCGCCCACCCGTCGGTCCAGGTGGCGCGGAACGGCGTCGTTCCGTTCCACCCAAGACCCTTGGGCGGCTCCGCACAAGAGCGCGCCTCGCGTCGGCGTCCTCGTGCGCCCTCTCCCTTCCGGGCCCGCTGCCCGCCGGCCCTCGGCTACCCGAAAACTGCGTTGCACAGCAGGACAAGCATCGCTCACGATGCGTTCACGGGCACGGCGGGAGAGCGCACGACCGTACGTCTCGTGGCGTCCACGGGGGTGACGCCACGGACGTGCGCCGGCGCGGGGCCGCCGCGGCGGAGGGGTTGTTTCCGGCCCTGTCGCGGCGGCGCGGCGGCTCGCGGTGCCTGCCGCGTGGGTGGCGCGCGCCGGGGGGCTTCGCCGCAATCCGGCGCGCGCCCCCCCCGGCGCGGTCCCGCTCCCGGGGTGCCGCCCGTCCGGGCGGGGGCGGTTTCAGGCCAGGTCGGGAGCCGGTGGGGGCGCTGCGGTGTCACGCGCGCGCCCGCCCCTCATGGCGCCGGTGCCGGCGTGGGCGGGCGCCGGCCCGCGGGCGCACGTGTTGGGCAGGACGACGGTGCGCTGGGCTGGAGGCTCCACGGGGACGGTCCGCCGGGCGGGAGGCTCCGCCGGGCCGGCCGGTGCGTCGAGCAGCGGTTTCCCGGACTTCACGCTCCACCGGGCTGGACGCTCCACCGAGCAGTGATTTCCCGGGCTGGACGGTCTGCCGGGTAGGGCGGTGCCCCGGGTCGGGCGGTGCCGGGCCGGTCGGGCCCGGCACCGGGCCCCGGGGGCGGGAGGATGCCGGAGCGGTTCGCGGCGTGCCGCTCCGCCCGTGGCGTCCCGGGCGCGGTCAGCGCCAGCCGTAGCGCTCCCGGAGCCGGTGCACCACGAGGTTGAAACGCATCCGGTCCAGGGCGCACGCCTCGCGCCGCATGCCCTCCTCGTGCAGCCGCAGCACCCGGTCGACGTCCACCCAGGAGTCGCGCCCGGACCGGTCCCACGGGCCGCTGCCGATGGGCACCCACTCCCGGTCGCCGTCGTGCCGCTTGCTGGAGAGCTGGACGGCGAGGAACGTGCCCGCGGCCTCCCGGGCCACCACCAGCACCGGCCGGTCCTTGCCCCGCCCGTCGTTCTCCTCGAAGGGCACCCACGTCCAGACGATCTCCCCGGGGTCGGGGTCGCCGTCGTGCGCGGGCGCGTACTCGGTGCGTATCCGGCCGACCTCGCGGGGATCGGCCTCGGTGGTGGCGGAGCGGCCGTGGCGGCCGGGAACGTCTTGATCGGTAAAGGCGGTCACGAGGGCACCCTAATGGCCCCGCCATCCGCATCAGGCGCCGCCCGCCAGGTCCTCGGGCCGGACCGGGCGCCCGCGTAAACAGGCATCCGGAGAGGGCGCCGACGGACCCCCGGGGAGCCGGCGTGTGCGTCGGCGGGACCGCGTTTCAGGGCCCCGGGCGTGACCATCCCGATCGGGCTGGGCATCGGCCGGCCGGTGTTCCGGGCGCTGAACGCGGTGGAGACCGTCCTGGCCGCCGCCGTGTTCGTCGCCGTGGCGTGGGCTGGGCGTCCGCCGGGATCGCGGCCCTGACGGCGGCTCGTGGTCCTGCTGCTCGCCGGCCGGCCGGCCGTGGTGCGTCCGCGTCTCAACCACAGGTCCGACCGGGTCCTCGCCGGCGAGGACCTGCCCCCCTCGCGCGGCCACTTCCCCTGCGCCGGGCTGGAGTCGGCGAAGGTCGTCGCACTGACCGCCCTCGGCGTGAGCCTCCTCGCGGTCCGACCGCCGCGTGTGACGGGGCGGGCGCCGACGCGGCGGCCGCCCCGTCGCGGCGCGCACCGCTCCCACGAAGCCCGCGAGTTCCGTGGGAGCGGTGGTCCGGCGGGGTCCCGCTCCTACTCGCCGCCCTCCACCGGCACCCTCTGCGCCCCGGGTGCCGGGTGACCGTCCGGCCCCGGCGAGGACGCCCCGCGCGAGGACGTTCCGTGCCGCGGAATCCCGCCGGGGCCCTGGCCGTTGCCCTGCGTGCCGTCGTGGTGCGCCCCGTCCGGATGCGTCGACGCGAGCAGCCGGCGCGCGAGGCCCAGCCCCGTACCGCCCATGGTGAGGGCCTTGGCGAAGAGGTCCCCCATGCCGTCGGCACCGTTGAGCAGCACCATGTTGTCGACGTTGCCGAAGGCCGACGCGCCGGCCTGCACGATCTCCGGCCACCTCTCGGCCAGTTGCTGGGCGACGACGGCTTCCTGGTTCTCGGTGAGGGCGCCCGCCCGCGCCTTGATGGCCGCCGCCTCCGCGAGGCCCTTGGCCCTGGCCGCCTCGGCCTCCGCCAGACCCCTGGCCTGCACGGCCGCCGCCTCGGCCTCACCGGTGGCCCGAGTGGCCGAGGCCGTGGCCGCGCCCCGGGTCTTCGTCGCCTCCGCCTCGGCACCCGCTGCCGTCTTCACCCGGGTCGCCTCGGCCGCCGCCGCGAGCTCCGTCTCCTTCGCCTGGGCCTGCGCCGCCGAGATGCGGGCGTCGCGGTCGGCCTCCGCCAGGGTGCGCTTCTCGTACGCCGCGGCATCCGCGGGCTTGCGCACGTCCGCCTGGAGCTGCTGCTCACGCCGGTGGGCCTCCAGCTCCGCCACCCGCGTCTCCTGGACGACCACCTCCTGCCGGGCCGCCGCCTCGGCGAGCGGACCCGCCTGCCGGGCCTTCGCCGCGGCCTTGTCCCGCTCGGCCTGGTAGCCGGCCTGCAGGATCTCGCTGTCCCGGGTGGCCTCGGCCATCCGCGCGAACGACTGCTGCTCCGCCTCTGTGGCCAGCCGGTTGGCCTCCGCCTGCGCGATGCGCGCGTCACGCTGCACGGCCGCCGCGTGCGGCATCGCCAGGTTCTGGATGTAGCCGGTCGGGTCCTCGATCTCGTGGATCTGCAGCGAGTCGACGATCAGGCCGAGCTTCTCCATCTCCGTGCCGCAGGCGGCCCGGGTCTGCCCGGTCAGCTTCTCGCGGTCGCGGATCATGTCCTCGACCGTCAACCCGCCCACGATGGACCGCAGATGACCGGCGAAGACGTTGTGGACGCGCTCCGCCATCAGCTTCTGCTGGTCCAGGAAGCGGCGCGCCGCGTTGGCGATGGACACGAAGTCGTCGCCCACCTTGAAGATGACCACGCCGCGCACCTTCAGCGGGATGCCCTGGTGCGTCACGCAGTCCACCCGCAGCTCGGTCTCGTTCAGATCGAGCGAGAGCTTGCGCACCGCCTGCACCCCGGGCAGCACCAGCGTGCCGCGCCCGGTGACGATGCGGAACCCCATCCCCTCCTCCAGGCCCTCCGTGCGGTGCTTGGAGCCGGAGATGATCAGCGCCTCGTTCGGCTCGGCGACACGCCACATCATCTTGAACAGGACGATCAGAACGAGCACGGCGGCGACCGCCGCCCCGGCCACGACGCCGACGATCACCGGCATACGTTCCCCCTCTGCCTGGTGCCCTCTCGGCACCGAACGAGGGCGAGTGTGCTCCCGCGGGGGCCGCAGGGTGAAGACGCCGGACCGCCCTTGTAGCAGTCTTGACGCTTACCGGTCCGGCCCGTGGCGCGGCGGGCTCAACCCCCGTACGCCTCGGTGACGTAGACGGTCCTCGGCGGCAGGTACTCCACGACGGTCACCACCGTGCCGGGCTCCATGCGGCCCGACCCGTGGGCAGGGTGGGCGAGGAAGTGCTCGGCGCCGCCCCGCACCCGGACGATCACCTCACCGACGAGCCCGGGTCCGACCGTCCCGGTGACCCGCCCCAGCAACCCGACCATCGACGCATCCCCCATGGCGCCAGGGTACGGGCGGACCGCCGTACCACCACCCGCGAGGACGCGACGGAATGCGGCCGCACCGCGCCCGCTGACGGTGCACGGCGCCGGGCCGGACACGCGGAAGGGGCCGGGGCCCAGAAGGCCCCGGCCCCTTCGGCCGGTGTCGCGGATCAGGCGGCCGCGACGTCGCCGACGGTGCCGTGCAGGCGGGCGACGACCTCGGTCAGCTGCGCGGCGACCTCGGCGTCGTCGACCGGGTGCGTGTTCGCGAAGCGGGTCACGGAGCCGGGGATGGACAGCTTGATGTCCTCGACCACCTTGCCGCCGGCGATGCCCACGGCCTTGCGGGTGTCGTCCTGCGCCCAGACGCCGCCGTACTGGCCGAAGGCGGTGCCGACCACGGCGACCGGCTTGCCGCCCAAGGCGCCGGCGCCGTACGGGCGCGACAGCCAGTCGATGGCGTTCTTCAGCACGGCCGGGATGGTGCCGTTGTACTCGGGGGAGAAGAGCAGGAACGCGTCGGCGGCCTGCGCCGCCGCACGCAGCGTGGCGGCGGCGGCCGGCACGCTGCCCTCGACGTCGAGGTCCTCGTTGTAGAAGGGGATGTCGGCCAGGCCCTCGAACAGCTCGACCTCGGCGCCCTCGGGCGCGAGCTTGACGGCGGCCTCGGCGAGCTGGCGGTTGTGCGAGCCGGAGCGAAGGCTGCCGACGAGCGCGAGGATGCGAACAGACATGGGGGGACTCCAAGGGGCTGAAACACTGCGGTTATGATCCGGACCGAGGTCCGTTTAAATTTCTACCAGACTAAGCGGACCGCGGTCCAGTTACCCCTTCCATGCTTTACGCTGTGTTCATGTCCAGCGCGCTGCCGCCCTTCCCGACACCTCAGGAGCCCGCGGGCGAGCCGGTTCTGCTCGAACTCGGCACCGGCGGGGACGAACCGTGCCTGCGGGCCGACGCCGCGCGCAACCGCGCCCGGCTGCTGGACGCGGCCGCCCGCCTGGTGGCGGAGCACGGCGCGGCCGGCGTCACCATGGAGGCGGTGGCCTCGGCCGCCCAGGTGGGGAAGGGCACCGTCTTCCGCCGCTTCGGCGACCGTACCGGTCTGCTCACGGCCCTGCTGGACCACTCCGAGAAGAAGTTCCAGGCGGCGATCCTCGGCGGTCCGCCGCCCCTGGGTCCCGGCGCGCCGGCCGTGGAACGGCTGCGGGCGTTCGGCTGTGCCGCGCTGCGTCGCGCCGCCGACGACCTGGAACTGCAGCTGGCGGCCGAACCGTGCCCCGAGCGCCGGTTCTCGGTGCCCGCGCGCCGCGTCCGCTACGGCCACGTCCTGATGCTCCTGCGGCAGGCGGTGCCGGACGCGGACACCGAACTGCTCGCGCAGACGCTGATGGGGTATCTCGACCCCGTGCTGATCCACCATCTGACCAGGCAGTGCCACATGCCCATGGAACGGCTGCAGTCCGGCTGGCACGACCTGGTCGCACGCGTCACGTCCGCGGCACCGGCCCGGTAGACCGCCCACCGGCTCCCACGGCACCGGCCCGGTGACCGGCTCCCGCGGAGTCGGCCCGGTGAGCCGCCGGCCGGCTTCGGACGACGGGCCCGCGCACAACGGCCGTCGAGGACGAGTCCGCACTCCGGGCCGAGCGGCCGCGCGGACCGTCCCGCGCGGCGGCGACTCCTCGGCGGGCGGCCGGAGCCGCCCCGGCACCACTGAGGTGTGTGTCCGGCCCCGTGTCGCGGCTCCGCGCGGCGGCGTGCACCCCCGCCCCGACCGGCCGCCCGGGCTTCTGCCAGGATGCCGTACGTCATGGTGCAGATACCGACATCACCCGCGCCGTCGTCCCCCGCGCCGTCGTCTGCCGCGCCGCGGCGTGTGCCCACGAGCGCCGATGTGGCACGCCTGGCCGGCGTCTCCCGCGCGACCGTCTCCTACGTCCTGAACGACACGAGCGCCGTCCGCATCAGCGAGCCGACGCGCCGCCGGGTCCGCGAGGCCGCCAGAGAACTCGGGTACGTGCCGCACGCGGGGGCCCGCAGCCTGCGCGCCGGGCACAGCCGCATGGTGCTGATGCCCGCCCCGGCGGTCCCGGTGGGTCCGCTCTACGGCCAGTTCCTCAACGACCTGCAGTGGGCGCTCAGCCGCCTCGACTACACCGTCGTGCAGCACGGCAGCCTCGGCCTGCGCGGCGACGAGGCCGCCCGGGCCTGGGCGGAACTGCGCCCCGTCGCCGTCCTCGCGCCCGGCTCGGGACTCGGCCCGGAGGCGGTGGCGGTGCTCAAGCGGGCCGGCGCCCGTGCCGTGCTCACCCTGGGCCCCGAGTCCGTCGACGGCGCCCACGCCCTGCTCATGGACCACCGGGCCGTCGGCCAGTGCGCCGCCACCCATCTGTACGGCCGCGGCCGCCGCCGCATCGGGGTGGTCGTGCCCGAGGAGCGCGGCCTGGAGGCGTTCTCCACGCCCCGCCTCGACGGCGTCCGTCGCGCCCTGCACGACACCGACGCCACCGTGACCCCGCTGCCCCTGGCCTACTCGGAGCAGGACGCCGTCCGGCTGGCCGCACGCTGGCGCGACCTCGGTCTGGACGCGGTGTTCGCCTACAACGACGAGTACGCGATGCTGCTGATGCGCGCCCTGCAGGACGAGGGGATCGGCGTCCCCGGCGAGGCGGCCGTCATCGGCGCCGACGACCTCATGCTGGGCCGGCTGCTGCGGCCCCGGCTGAGCACGGTGCGCATCGAGCTGCCGTCCGGCCACGACCTAGCCGAACTGGTCGACCGCGCCGTACGCGACCCCGGCGCCCCGCCCGAGACGCATCCGGTGCTGGGCGCCACCGTCATCCACCGCGACTCCAGCTGAGGCGCGAGCGGCGCCGGGCCGGCCCGGACGGGACCTGCGGGGACGACTGGGGGCGTGGGCCCAGGCCGGCTGGGGCGGGGTTGCGGACACCGGCCGGGTGCGGCCCGCGCAGTGCGGCCGCGGAACGGCTTCGCGCACGGGCCGAGGCGAGGGCACGAAAGAACGGTGGGCTCCTTCCCCGTCAGGAAGGAGCCCACCGTTCGTCCCGGCGCCCGCTGTGCGACGGAGTGGCGTCCACGGACCTCACCGACCGTCCTGGTCCGCCTCCGTCTGGGCCTCCGTCTGCGTCTGCGCCTGCGCCTCCGTCTGCGCCTGCGCCTCCGCCTGCGTCTGCTGCTCGGCGACGGCCTTGCGGACCTCGTCCATGTCGAGATCACGCGCCTGCCCGATGACGTCCGTCAGCGCGGACTCGGGCAGCGCACCGGGCTGCGCGAAGACGGCCACCCGGTCCCGGACGATCATCAGCGTCGGAATCGACTGGATGCCGAAGGCCGCGGCCAGCTCGGGCTGGGCCTCCGTGTCCACCTTGCCGAACACCAGGTCCGGATTCTCCTGAGCGGCCTTCTCGTAGACGGGGGCGAACTGACGGCACGGCCCGCACCAGTCCGCCCAGAAGTCGATGAGGACGAAGTCGTTGTCCGTGACCGTCTGGTCGAAGTTCTCCTTGGTGAGCTCCACGGTGCTGCTCATGGCGATTCCCTCTTCCTGGTATGGCTTCCCGGGGCGGGACGAAGCCGTCGGCACAACGCGGCCGACCCCACGGCGTATTCCGCGCACGTACCCGTGTGGCCGACACGCACACCACCCACCAGACTGACCCCATGACGGAAACGGAAGCCATCGCGTACGACGTCGTGGTGCTCGGGGCCGGGCCCGTGGGGGAGAACGTTGCCGACCGCACCCGCGCGGCCGGCCTGACCACCGCGGTCGTGGAGAGAGAGCTGGTCGGCGGGGAGTGCTCCTACTGGGCCTGCATGCCCAGCAAGGCCCTGCTGCGCCCGGTCATCGCCCGCGCCGACGCCCGCCGCCTGCCGGGCCTGAGCCACGCCGTGCGGGGCCCGCTCGACACGGGCGCCGTCCTCGCCCGCCGGGACGAGTACACCTCCCACTGGCACGACGACGGCCAGGTCGGCTGGCTCGAGGGCATCGGCGCCGACCTGTACCGCGGTCACGGCCGCCTCGCCGGGCCTCACACGGTGACGGTCACCGGCGCCGACGGCACGCGGAAGGTGCTGACCGCGCGGCACGCGGTCGCCGTGTGCACGGGCAGCCGCGCCCGGCTGCCCGACCTGCCCGGCCTCGCCGACGTCGGACCGTGGACCAGCCGCGAGGCCACCAGCGCCAAGGAGGCGCCGGGCCGGCTGATCGTGGTCGGCGGCGGTGTGGTCGCCGCCGAGATGGCCACCGCCTGGCAGGGTCTCGGCTCGCAGGTCACCGTCCTGGTGCGCGGCAAGGGGCTGCTGCCGCGGATGGAACCCTTCGCCGGCGAGCTGGTCGCCGAGACGCTCACCGAGGCGGGCGCGGACATACGTACCGGCACGTCGGTGGAGTCGGTGACCCGCGAGAACGGCACCGTCGTGGTCGTCACCGGCGGCGGCGACCGCATCGAGGCCGACGAGATCCTCTTCGCCACCGGGCGCGCCCCGCGCACCGACGACATCGGCCTCGACACCGTCGGCCTCGAACCGGGCTCGTGGCTGGAGGTCGACGACACCCTCCGGATCGCCGGCACCGACTGGCTGTACGCGGTCGGCGACGTCAACCACCGCGCCCTGCTCACCCACCAGGGCAAGTACCAGGCCCGCATCGCGGGGGACACCATCGGCGCCCGCGCCGCGGGCGTGCCGCTGGGGGAGCCCGCTCCCTGGAGCGCCCACGCCGCCACCGCCGACCACCACGCCGTCCCGCAGGTCGTCTTCACCGATCCCGAAGCCGGCTCCGTGGGCCTGTCCCTCGCGGAGGCCGAACAGGCCGGGTACCGCGTCCGGGCCGTCGACGTGGACCTCTCCTCCGTCGCCGGCGCGGGCCTGTACGCCGAGGGCTACCGGGGGCGCGCCCGCATGGTCGTCGACCTCGACGAGGGCTTCCTGCGCGGTGTCACCTTCGCCGGCCCCAACGTCGGCGAACTGGTCCACTCGGCGAGCGTCGCGGTCGCCGGGCGGGTGCCGGTCGACCGGCTGTGGCACGCGGTGCCCTCGTATCCCACCATCAGCGAGGTGTGGCTGCGGCTGCTGGAGGCCTACCGGGGCTGACCGGGCCGAGCCGCGCGGGGCCGCGCCGTACCACGTCCCGGTCGCCGGAGGCGGGCTGCGGCCCGGTCCGCGCGGGCCCCGCTCCCTGCCCGGCCGGGCGTCCGCACGGACCGGCGGAGTCCCGGCCGGGCCGTCACGGCAGGGTGAAGCCCAGGGCGTTCGCGGCCGCCGCCGGCGTCGGCTGCGCCCAGCGCTGCGCCACCGCCTCGGCCGAGGACAGGGACCGCAGCTCGGCCCGGTCCAGGTAGAGGGTGCCGTCGAGGTGGTCCGTCTCGTGCTGCACGATCCGCGCGGGCCAGCCGGCGACCAGTTCGTCCACCGCGCTCCCGTGCTCGTCCGACGCCCGCAGGCGCACGCCGGCGTGCCGTGCCACCACCGCCTGCCAGCCCGGCACGCTCAGACAGCCCTCGAAGAACGCCGCCCGTGCGGTGCCGGCCGGCTCGTACGACGGATTGACCAGCACCCGGAACGGCAGCGGCACCCGCCCGCGCGCCAGCCGGACCTCCTCCGGCACCGTCGCCGGGTCCTCGATGACCGCGATCCGCAACGGCACACCGACCTGCGGAGCCGCGAGGCCCACGCCCGGTGCCGCGCGCATGGTGACGCGGAGCGCCTCGACGAAGCGGGCCAGCAGCGCGGGGTCCAACTGCCCGTCGAACGGCTCTGCGGCGCTCCGCAGCACGGGGTCACCGGCCGCGACGATGGGCAACGGGCCACCGGGGGCCAGGAGTTGCTCGACGTGCTCGGCAAGGGGCATGCGGTCACGGGAGGATGCCATCGCGTCAGCATGCCACGACCGCGGCGACGCCCGCCCCTTGCTGCCGGCCCCGGAAGGGACGACGGCCCGGCTCCCCGGCGTCCGGCGTGACCCGGGCCCTCGAACCGCTGCCGTGGCCGTGGGTTCGAGATCCCCCGCGAACGCCGAGGCGATGCGCGGTGGGACTCCGCCTTTTCGTGGCGGCCCTGCCGCTGGAGGGTGCGTCCCAGCATCAGCCGGGCGTGGTGCTCCACCGGGTCGCGTTCCACGACGACGCGCAACTCGGTCCCCGCACGCCGCAGTTGAGCCGAGTGGTAGCAGGAGCGGGCAGCAGCGGGCGCGGTCCGGTCTGCTCACGGAACCTTGGCTTGAATCTTCCACTACGCGTCCGTGGCGGGCGGAGCGCCCGTGCCGGGCCGCCGCGCCGGAGGCCGTGCCGGACGCCGGATGGGGAGACGTGTGCGAGCGGCAGGGGACGATGACGCGAGGGCTGGTGCGGGCTAGGTTGGACGGCATGAGCAATCTCGATCGCACGGCGACTCCCGCCGTGTGCGGCGGCCGCGGCTTCGTGGTGGCGGACCCCGTCCGTGAACTCCTCAGCCCGCGCCGCGTCCCACTCGGCGCGTCCACCGAAGTCCGGCGGCTGCTGCCCAATCTGGGTCGCCGCATGGTGGGGGCCTGGTGCTTCGTCGATCACTACGGCCCGGACGACATCGCCGAGGAGCCCGGCATGCAGGTGCCCCCGCACCCGCACATGGGGCTGCAGACGGTGAGCTGGCTGCACGAGGGCGAGGTGCTGCACCGCGACTCGACGGGCAGCCTGCAGACGATCCGCCCCGGCGAGCTGGGACTGATGACCTCCGGCCGGGCGATCAGCCACTCCGAGGAGAGCCCCAGGCCGCACGCCCGCTTCCTGCACGGGGCGCAGCTGTGGGTGGCCCTGCCGGACGGCCACCGCCACACCGACCCGCACTTCGAGCACCACGCCGAGCTGCCGGTCGTCACGGCGCCGGGCCTGAAGGCCACGCTCATCCTCGGCGCACTCGACGGCGCCCGCTCGCCGGGGACGACGTACACGCCGATCGTGGGCGCCGACCTGGCGCTGTCGCGCGGCGCCGAGGTCCGCCTCCCGCTGGAGGCGGACTTCGAGTACGCGGTGCTGTCCATGTCGGGCGAGGCCCACGTCGACGGGGTTCCGTTGGTGCCGGGTTCGATGCTCTACCTCGGCTGCGGCCGCACCGAACTCCCGCTGCGGGCCGAGTCGGACGCGGGTCTGATGCTCCTCGGCGGAGAGCCGTTCGAGGAGGAGCTGATCATGTTCTGGAACTGGATCGGCCGGTCCCAGGAGGAGATCGAGCAGGCCCGCCGGGACTGGATGGAAGGGACACGGTTCGGGGAGGTGAAGGGGTACGACGGTGCCCCGCTGCCGGCTCCGGAGCTCCCTCCGGTCCCGTTGAAACCGCGGGGAAGGGCCCGCTGACCACGCGGAGGTCGTGCCCCGGGAGTCCCTGGCCCGCCCGAGTCAGGCCACGGTGACCTGGTCGTCGAGGTACACGTCCTGGACGGCGTGCAGGAGTTCGACGCCTTCGTCGGTGGGACGCTGGAAGGCCTTGCGGCCCGTGATGAGGCCGGTGCCGCCGGCCCGCTTGTTGATCACGGCTGTCCGTACGGCCTGCGCGAGGTCCCCTTTGCCGGCCGATGAGCCGCCGCTGTTGATCAGTCCGATCCGGCCCATGTAGCAGTTGGCCACCTGCCAGCGGGTCAGGTCGATCGGGTGATCGGTGGTGAGCCTGTCGTACACGGCCTTGTCGGTGCGGCCGAAGTGCAGTGCGGTGTAGCCGCCGTTGTTCTCCGGCTGCTTCTGCTTGACGATGTCGGCCTCGATGGTCACGCCGAGGTGGTTGGCCTGTCCGGTGAGGTCGGCCGAGACCGCGTAGTCCACCCCGTCCTTCTTGAACGCCGGGTTGCGCAGGTAGCACCACACCACGGTGAACATGCCCAGTTCGTGAGCGCGCGCGAAGGCTTCGCCGGCCTCCCGCAGCTGGCGGTCCGCCTGCTCCGAGCCGAAGTAGACCGTGGCACCCACGCCGGCCGCGCCGAGTCCGAAGCACTGCTCGACGCTGCCGAACATGATCTGGTCGTAGTGGTTCGGGTAGGTCAGCAGTTCGTTGTGGTTGAGCTTCACGATGAAGGGGATCTTGTGCGCGTAGCGCCGCGACACGGCGCCGAGAGCGCCGAGTGTGCTGGCGACCGCGTTGCAGCCGCCCTCGAGGGCGAGTTCGACGATGTTCCTGGGGTCCAGGTAGCGCGGGTTCGCGGCGAAGGCCGATGCCGCGGAGTGTTCGATGCCCTGGTCGACCGGCAGGATCGACAGGTAGCCGGTGCCGGCCAGACGGCCGTGGTCGAAGAGGGACTGCAGAGCGCGCAGCACCTGAGGTGAGCGGTCGGTGTCGGTCATGGTCCGGTCGACGAAGTCAGGACCCGGCAGGACCAGGTCTTCCTTGGGGATCCCCTGGGCGGTGTAGGTCAGCAGGTCCTCGGCCTCGTCGCCCAGCAAGCCCGGTATGTCGGTCATCGGCTCGCCTCTCCGGTCGTTCGTGGTGCCGGGGGAGTCATGCCCGGGTTCCCGCCGTCGCCGGGGCCATGCCGCACCGCCCGGCATCCGGTCCGGGAGCCCGAGCGGTCGTGCCGTGGAACAGTGGAGGGGCCAGACCCGTCTGGCACCGGCGGAGGCTCGGGCCGGGCGAAGGAGGGCACGATGAGTCACCCTGTGCTGGCGGGTGTCGACGGCTCCGAACGCAGTTTCGCGGCGGCCGACTGGGCGGCGGGGGAGGCCGTGCTGCGCGGCGTTCCGCTGCGGCTGCTCCACGCCTCTCCACCGCTGCCGGGCACCGCCGTACCGGACCGGGCAGCGGACAGGCTGCGGCAGGTGGGCGCGCGCACGCTCCAACGGGTGGCCGCCGAACTGGGCGACCGTCACCCGGGCCTGGAGGTGCGGGCCGAGCAGTCCGGCGACGCGCCGGTCACCGCCCTCCTCGCCGCCGCCCGAGATGCCGCGCTCCTCGTCGTCGGCACACGGGGGACGGGCGGATTCGAGGGTCTCGCGGTCGGCTCGGTCGCCCTGCGCATGGCGGCGGCGGCTCCTTGCCCGGCCGTGCTGGTGCCTCAGCCCTCCGGCACGTTCCCCGGAGGGACGGTGCCGGCACCCGGGACGCCGCGGTTCGTGGCGGGGTTCGACGCGCATCACCCGGTCGGTGAGGTGGCGGACTTCGCGTTCTCGGCCGCCGACGCGCACCGGGCGCACCTGCGGGTGGTCCAGGCGTGGGCCCTCCCCGCAGAGTCCGTGTCTCCCCGGACCCTGGTGGTGACCGAGGAGGACCGCGCCACCTGGGAGGACCAGGAGGTCCTGCGCCTCTCCGACGCCCTGCGCGCCTGGCAGGAGAAGTACCCCCGCGTGGCGGTCCACAGCGATGTCGTGCTGCTCCACCCCGCGGAAGCACTCCTGAACACGTCGCGGGGCGCGGACCTGCTCGTCGTGGGGCGCCGTGCCGACCCGAGCGCGGCCGAGGGCCGGCTCGGCCCGGTCACGCACGCCGTGCTGCACCACGCCCGCTGCCCGGTGGCGGTCGTCCCGCACACCGGGTGACGGCCGGCCGGCGGCCGGACAGCCGACCGGCCGGGGTCGTCGGGGGTACGGGACCGCCCGGGCCGGTCAGCCGAAGAACACCTCGAACTCGTCGTACAGCGACGGATCGACGACCTTCTTCTCGGCGGTGACGTCGGCGAGGGGGGTGCGGACGATCCGGGTGCCCCGCAGGGCGACCATGACGCCGAAGTCACCGTCCTTGACCGCGTCGACGGCGTGCAGCCCGAAGCGTGTGGCCAGCCACCGGTCGAAGGCGCTCGGGGTCCCGCCGCGCTGGACGTGGCCGAGGACCGTGGTGCGGGCGTCCTTGCCGGTGCGCTTGCTGATCTCCTGGGCCAGCCACTCGCCGATGCCGGACAGCCGCACATGGCCGAACTCGTCCAGCGACTGGTCCTTGAGGACCATCTGCCCCTCCTTGGGGACGGCCCCCTCGGCGACCACGACGATCGGCGCGTAGTTGATGTCGAACCGGCTCATCACCTGCTCGCAGACCTGGTCGATGTCGAAGGGCCGCTCCGGGACGAGGATGACGTTGCCGCCGCCCGCGACGCCGGCATGCAGGGCGATCCACCCCGAGTGCCGCCCCATGACCTCCACCACCAGGGTGCGCATGTGCGACTCGGCGGTGGTGTGGAGCCGGTCGATGGCCTCGGTGGCGATCCCGACGGCGGTGTCGAAGCCGAAGGTGTAGTCGGTCCCGGACACGTCGTTGTCGATGGTCTTCGGCACCCCCACCAGCGAAATGCCCTGCCGGCTCAGTTCGGTGGCCACACCGAGGGTGTCCTCCCCGCCGACCACGACGAGCGCGTCCACGTCGTTCGTCGCGAGGGTGTCCCGCACGCGGCGTATCCCGTCCTCGTGCTGGAACGGGTTGGTGCGGGAGGAGCCGAGGATGGTCCCGCCGCGGGGGAGGATCCCCCGCACGGCGGAGATGTCCAGCGGTACGACGGCACCCTGGAGCAGACCCAGCCAGCCGTCCCGCACGCCGACGAAGTCGAAGGCGTACTCCTGGACCCCCTTGCGGACGACGCTGCGGATCACGGCGTTGAGGCCGGGGCAGTCACCGCCGCCGGTCAGCACTCCGACCTTCATGGGCTTCCTCCCGTCAGCCGGCCACCCCGCCTGGCCGCGTCCCTCGCGGCGATCCTGAACGGGTGCCGGCGAGGCGCCCGGACCGCCTCCTCCCAGCCTCCCTCCATTCGGTCCACGATGGCCACCTGAGGTTCATCCGCGCGCATCCCCGCCGCCCTGAGCCACAGCCGGCCGGAGCGGCAGGCGCGGTCCGGGAGCGTGGAAGCCGCCGCGCCCCGGCGGCAGGGCGGCGGCAGCCGGGTCACTGCCGTGGCGCGTCGACCGGGGTGCCGGGTGCGGGACGAAGGTGATTCGTGACGTCGACGACACCGTCGACGCTCTCGGACAGGCGCACGGCGATGGGGATGAGGTTCTCCTGGGGCACGGTGCCGCCGAGCGTCACCCGGCCGTCGGTGACCTGGACGGTGACCGTGCCGGGGGCCAGGCCGAGGGTGCGGGTGAGGACGTCCCTCGTGATCTCCTCGCCGATCGTGAGGTCCCGCCGCAGGAAGACCCGCAGCAGGTCGGTACGGCTGACGATGCCCACCAGCCGGCCGGCGTCGTCGATGACGGGCAGTCGTTTGACGTGGTGGCGGGCCATGGCGCGGGCCGCCTCGACGACCGACCACTGCGGCCGGGCCGTGACGGCGGGGGCGGTCATCAGCCCCTCGGCGGTCAGCGCGTGGGCCTTGGCGCGTTCCGCGGGAGGCAGGTGGGCGGCGGCCAGACGCCCACCCGGATCCGCCTGGCTCTCCTGCTTCCACAGCAGGTCCGCCTCCGACACCACGCCGACCGGGCGGCCCTGGTCGTCGACGACGGGTACCGCGGTGATGTCGTGCTCCGCGAGGTGCTCGGCGATGTCCTTGAAGCTCGTGTCCCGCCGCACACTCACGACGGCCGAGGTCATGAGGTCTCCGACCAGACGATGCAGCATGTCTCGCTCCCTTCGCGCACGCTCGCGCCGAGGTCCTCCCTCCACTGTCCGCTCCTCGGGAGGCGTCCGCACCGCCGACGCGCACCGGCCACGCCTGCCTCCCGGCCCCGGCCAAAGAAGTCCCCAACCGTCCCGGTACAGGAAACGCCGGGCGGCGACACGGCGGCTCCCCTTCGCCCGGCAGCGCTCCCGCCACCTGCCACCAGTACGACCTCGGATGGCGGACGCCGCGACACGCGCGGACACCCACGCGACGGTCTGCCGCGCCCCGCCGTCGGCTCGGCCTGCCGGGGCGCCCCCGGCCTCAGTCCGCCCGGTCCTTGCGCAGGAACCGGCGCAGTCGTCGCAGCGGCCAGGTGTTGATCACGTCGTCGGGGGTGAGCCAACCGCGTTGTGCCGTGCCGATTCCGTAGCGGAGGTACGCGAGGGTCGGCACCGAGTGGGCGTCGGTGTCGACGGCGAACTTCGCCCCGTGACTCCTGGCGCGAAGGATGTCCTCATCGCCCAGGTCGAGGCGGTCGGGCTGGGCGTTGACCTCCAGCGCGGTGCCGGTGCGAGCGCAGGCGGCGAACACCTCGTCCCAGTCGGCGTCGATGCCCGGTCGTCTGCCGATCACGCGGGTGGTGGGGTGGCCGATCACGTTGACGTGCGGGTTCTCGCAGGCGCGGACGAGCCGCCGGGTCATCGCGTCCCGGCCGAGGTTGAAGTGGGAGTGCACGGCGGCCACGCAGATGTCGAAGCCGTCGAGGAACTCGCCGGGCCAGTCGACCTCCCCGTCGGGGCCGATGTTGAGCTCGGTGCCGTGCAGCAGCCGCATCCTGCGGTGCCTGCCGTCCAGCGACCGCACCTGCTCGCGCTGGGCGAGGACCTTCTCGTCGGTCATGCGCTGCATGGACAGCCTCGGTGCGTGGTCGGTGACCGCGTAGTACGCGTAGCCTCGCTCGGCGGCCGCCGCGACCATCTCCTCCAGCGGGGCGAGGCCGTCGGTGAGGTCGGTGTGCGTGTGCAGGTCACCGCGGACGTCCCGCTCGGTCACCACCTCGGGGAGCTCGCCGCGCAGGCCGGCTTCGATCTCCCCTCGGTCCTCGCGCAGAGTGGGCGGGATCCAGGGCAGGCCGAGCCGGGCGTACACCTCGTCCTCGCAGCGGGACGCGACCCGCTTGCCGCCGTCGGCCTCGAACAGACCGTACTCGGAGAGCTTCAGGCCCAGGTGGACGGCGATCGTGCGGGTGCGGATGTTGTGCCCCTTGGAGCCGGTGAAGTACTGCAGGCCGGCGCCCCACGCGTTCGGACGCACCACGCGCAGGTCGACCTGGACGCCCCTGTCGGTCCGGACCGAGGTCTTCTTCTCGCCGTGGGCGATGACCTCGGCCGTGGTGGGCAGTCCGGTGAGGGCGTCCATGAAGGGTGCCGCCCGGCCGGCGGCGACCAGGATGTCGATGTCGCCGACGGTTTCCTTCATGCGGCGCAGTGAACCGGCGTACGCGCACTGCTCACAGCCGGTGATCCGGGACAGGCCGGCGACGATGTCCTCGGCCGTCTCCATGGCCGCGCTCAGCCCGATGCGCCCGCTCGCCTGCCGCATGAGGGCGATGCCGTGCAGGATGTTCGCCTCGGTCTTCTCGCCGAAGCCCTTCAGGTCGCGCAGCCTCTCCGCCTCGATGGCGTCGGCCAGTTCGCCCACCGAGGAGATGTGCAGGTCCTCGTAGAGCGCCATCGCCTTCTTGGGGCCGAGGGTGGGGATGGTGATGAGCTGTCGCACTCCGGCGGGGATGCGGGCCCGTCTCTCCTCGACCGCCGTGACCTGGCCGGTGCGGAAGTACTCGATGACTTTCTCGGCGATCGACTTGCCCACGCCCGGGATCTCTCTCAGACCTGCGACGTCCAGGTGGGAGACATCGGCGGGATGGCCGCCGATCGCGCGGGCGGCCTTCTCGTAGGCGCGCGCCTTGAACGCCTCGCCTCCGGTGATGGCGATGAGGTCCGCGTACTCCTGGAGGAGCGCCTCGACCTCCTCGTTGGGCCGGGCCACGTCCCAAGTCTAGTGCCGCGGCAGGCAACGTCTGCCCGTCAGGGAGCGGCGCGCCGCGCGGCCGCCCTGCGGGCGACGACGCGAATGGTCGGACAGGCCCTGGGGGCTGTGCCGCCCCGGCGTGCTCCGGTCGTCGGGCCCCTCCGGCGCGCGGAGCCGCCGGGCCGAGGGTGTACTGGGACCGGGTGGGCCGACGGTCCGCGGCGGGTGACGGTTCGAGCAGGGAGGGCGTGGTGCGGGCGACGTTCGTTCTGGGCCGGATCGCCGGCGTCCGGGTCGGCGTGCACTGGAGCGTGCTGTTCATCTTCGGCATCATCGCGTTCGGCCTGGCCCGGGGCCGCCTGCCGCAGACGTATCCGGGGCGTGCCTGGGCGGTGTACTGGGCGGCCGGCGTGTGCACCGCTGTGGTCTTCTTCGCCTCCCTGCTCGCCCATGAGCTGGCGCACGCCGTCGTGGCGCGGCGCAACGGGGTCGAGGTGGACGACATCGTGCTGTGGCTGCTGGGCGGAGCGGCCCGGCTCAAGTCCGAGGCGTCCAGCCCCGGCAGGGAGCTGAGGATCGCCGGTGTCGGCCCCCTCGTCAGCCTCCTGCTGGGCGGGCTGTTCACACTCGTCACCTGGCTGCTCGGACTGGCATCCGTCTCCGTGATCGTGCGGGAGATGGCCGCCTGGCTCGCGGGCATCAACGTGCTGCTCGCCGTCTTCAACGCGCTGCCCGCCGCCCCGCTCGACGGCGGCAGACTGCTGCGCGCGTTCCTGTGGTGGCGCACGGGAGACCGGCTGCGGGCGACCGCCGGCGCCACCGCGGCGGGGCGGGTCCTCGGCTGGCTGCTGGTGGTCGTCGGGCTGGTCGCGTTCATGAGGACCAGTTCGTTCGGCGGTCTGTGGCTCGCACTGATCGGCTGGTTCCTCATCACGGCCGCCACCGCCGAGGGACGGCAGGCCCAGGTGCGCAGCGCGCTCGCCGGCGTCCCCGTGCGGGACGCCATGACGCCCGGCCCCCTCACCGTTCCCGCGGACACCACGGTCGCGGGCTTCCTCACCGATGTGCGGTACCGCTACCGCCACTCGGCCTTCCCGGTGACCGAGGACGGGGCCGCGGTCGGGCTGGTGACGCTGGACAGCGCCCGCAAGGTGCCGGAGGCCGGGGCCCGTTCCACGACGGTGGGGGACGTCATGGTGCCGTTGTCGCGGACCACCGTGGTCGAGCCGGACAGCCCGCTGGCGGATCTGCTGCCGCGCATGGAGCCGGGGGCCGAGCACCGGGTCCTGGTCGTGGAGAACGGCAGGCTCGTCGGGATCGTCTCGCTCTCGGACGTCAGCCGCACGGTGACCTGGCTGATGACCACCACCGGGCGGCGCGGTGGCCCGTGAACCGCGGCCCGGTGTCCCCGGGCGGGCCGTTCCCCGACAGGCGGCCACCCGGCGGATCGCCCGGCGTGGTCCGGGCGGTGAATTGCCGTCACCCCGAGGCTCCTGACAACTACGCGCGTGGACTCTAGGCTGCCGCCATTCGCCTGTTGGTTGATCAGGTCACGTCAGAGGGGAACCATGTCACCGACGCAGTCCCGCCGCCCGGCTCCGCGAAGAGCCGTCGTCGCGGCCCTCGCCGGCGCCGCCGCGCTCGCGACCCTGGGGGCTCTCGCCACGGCCGGGCCCGCCGAGGCCCGGCCCGGCGCCGGCCACCCGGGCCACACCACCGACCTCCAGCTCCTCGCGGTCAACGACTTCCACGGGAACCTGGAGCCGCCGGCCGGCTCCTCCGGGCGGGTCGCCGAGCTGCAGCCCGACGGCACGACGAAGAACGTGGACGCCGGCGGCGCCGAGTACCTGGCGAGCAGCCTGCGCACCGCGCGTCACGGGCACGTCCGCTCGCTGACGGTCGCGGCCGGAGACATCGTCGGCGCCAGCCCACTGCTGTCCGGCCTCTTCCACGACGAGCCCACCGTCGAGGCGATGAACCGGCTCGGCCTGGACGTCACCGGGGTCGGCAACCACGAGTTCGACGAGGGCAAGGACGAGCTGCTGCGCCTGCAGAACGGCGGCTGCCACCCCGTCGACGGCTGCTACGAGACCGGGCGCACCTTCACGGGGGCGGACTACCCGATCCTGTCGGCCAACGTGGTCGACGACAGGACCGGGAAGCCGCTCCTGCAGCCGTACGTCGTGAAGAACGTCAAGGGCGCGAAGGTCGGGTTCATCGGCGTCACCCTGGAGGGCACCCCCGACATCGTCTCGGCCGAGGGTGTCAAAGGCCTGAAGTTCCTCGACGAGGCCGACACGATCAACCGGTACTCGGAGCTCCTGGAGCGCCGGGGCGTGCACGCGATCGTCGCGCTGATCCACGAGGGCGGCTTCCCGAGTTCGGCCGCCTACAACTACGACTGCGACGCGGGCGGCAGCGGTGCGGGCCTCAGCGGCCCGATCGTCGACATCGCGAAGAAGGTGTCCCCGGCCGTCGACACGCTCGTCACCGCCCACACCCACAACGCGTACGTCTGCACGATCCCGGACCCCGCGGGCCGTCCGCGCCTGGTGACCAGCGCCGCCTCCTACGGGCGGCTGTTCACCGAACTGGACATGCGGTACGACTGGCGCACCCGCGACATCGTCCGCGCCACGGTCAAGGGCTCGAACCACGTCGTCGACCGCACCCGGAGCAGGGCGGCGGACATGACGCGGCTCATCGACCACTGGCGGACGCTCGCCGCCCCGGTCGCGGACAAGCCGATCGGCTTCATCTCCGCGGACGTCACGCGCACCTCCGCGAACAACGCCGAGTCGCCGCTCGGCGACCTCATCGCCGACGCGCAGCTGGAGTACGCCAAGAGCCTCGACAGCGGCGCCGACCTCGCACTCATGAACCCCGGCGGCATCCGCGCGGACCTGGTCCACGCGGCCTCGGGCAGCGAGGGCGACGGTGTGGTGACCTACGGCGAGGGCTTCGCCGTGCAGCCGTTCAGCAACACGGTCAACCTGCGGACCCTGACCGGCGCCCAGCTCATCACCGCACTGAAGCAGCAGGTCAGCGGCAGCAACGCCACCGTCCCGAAGATCCTGCAGATCTCCGGTGGCCTCACGTACACCCTCGACCTGACCAGGACCGGCGCCGACCGCGTCGTCACCGACTCCGTCAGGCTCAAGGGGGCGCCGATCGACCCGGCCGCCACCTACCGCGTCGCCATGAACTCCTTCCTGGCGGGCGGCGGCGACGGCTTCAGCGAGCTGGCGAACGGCACCGACCAGCGGGTCGGCGGCGACGACCTGGCGGCCCTGGTGGACTACCTGCTGGCCCACTCGTCCGCCTCCGCGCCCTACCGGCCGACGGCCGCGGACCGGATCACGGTCGTACGGTAGCCGCGGCGCAGCACGTCCGGCGCACGAGGGCGGCCCGCCGGGCCGCCCTCGTGCCACGTCGGCCGCCCGTGCGCCGGACCGTGTGTCGCGGAGGCCCGACGAGGGGACTCGGTGCGGTGTCCGGCGCAGGTCGCGGACGTGGCAAGACGTCCGCCCCTCGACTCCGGAGGTGCGCACGGTGCGAACACGACGTCTGCGAACGGTGGGCGCGGTGGGCGCGGTGGGCGCGGTGACGCCGGTCCACGGCGCGGTCACCGTGTACCGGTCGAACTGGCCGGCCCGTGTCACGGGACGGACGGATCCGGAGGGGCACACCGGGCCGCACACCGCCATCGTCCTGCGGCCGCCGGCCCGGCGGGACGCCGTGAGCGGCCTGGCCCTGCCGGTCGCTCCCCCGGGCCCCGCCCTGACCACGGCCACCGCGCTGCGCATCGCCTCGGACGTGGGCGACGCGGTCCTGCTCGGCGACACCGTCCCGGGGCGCACCCGCCGCTTCGGGACCGTCGGCAGCGCCTGGGCTGGGCCGCTCCGGCGGCGGCCGGCCTGGTCGGCGACCGCTGCGCCTGCGGCGGACTGCGTCCCGACGCACCGTGAAGCGGCGGCGCCCGAACCGGTGGCAGTGCGGAAGCCCCGGCCGCTGACCGGGGCTCCTCCCGTGGTGCGGGCCGCACCCTGGCGCGCGGCCGACGCGCCCGCCGTCGCTCCCGGCCGACCGCACCCGGACGGGGCGTGCGGGCCTGCGCACCGCCGGCCCCGCTACGGTTCCCGCCGGCGGCCCGCTCCCCGGGGCAGGACCTCCGCTCCGCCGCGGCAACCGCCGGCCGGCAGGTCCGGCACATCCGGGATCTGCGGCACCTCCTTCGGTTCGAGGACGTCGTCGCCGTACAGGCCGTGCAGCCACGTGGTCTGGTAGATCGTGTCGAGGTAGCGCTCGCCGAGGTCGGGGGCGATGGCCACCGCCGTCAGGTCGCGCGTGCCGTGCCGGGCCAGCCAGTCCATCGCGCCGCTGACCACCGTGCCGGTGGAGCCGCCGAACAGGAACCCGCGCCGGGCCAGACGGTGGCAGGCGCGGATGGTGTCCGCCTCCTCGACCTGCACCACCTCGTCCACGTAGGACTCGTCCAGCAGCGGCGGCCGCATGCTCATGCCCAGGCCGGGGATCATCCGGCGGGCCGGCCTGCCGCCGAAGGACACCGACCCCACGGTGTCCACGGCCACGATCCGCACCGGCCGGTGCCACTCGCGGAAGTAGCGCGCGCAGCCCATCAGGGTGCCGGTGGTGCCCGCCCCGACGAACAGCACATCCAGCCGCGGGAACTGGTGGGCGATCTCCGGCGCCGTCCTGCGGTGGTGGGCGCGCCAGTTGCCGGCGTTGGTGTACTGGCTGAGCCACACGTACCGCTCGTCGGAGGCGCACAGCGCGCGTACGTAGTCGATCCGCGCGCCCAGGAACCCGCCGTTGGCGTCCAGGTCGGATATGACGTGCACCTGGCTGCCCAGTGCCTCCATCAGCAGCCGGGCCGACAGGTTGCAGCGGCTGTCCGTCACGCACAGGAAGCGGTAACCCTTGCTCGCGGCGATCATGCTGAGCGCCACGCCCAGGTTGCCGGAGGAGGACTCGACCAGGACGGAACCCGGTGTCAGGATCCCGTCCCGTTCGGCGGTCTCCACCATCTCTATCGCGGCCTTCAGCTTGATCGATCCGGCGAAGTTGAATCCTTCGCACTTCAGGTACAGCGAGCGGCCGAAGATCGGCTGAAGGTCGACGTAGAGCTGACTTTCGTTGAAGGCGTGGGGAGCGGAGATGACGGGCACGCTGGCCTCCTGATGCCAGGGCTGGGCGGACGCCGAATCAGCCGTACCTGCGCAGCTCGTGGAAGAAGTCGTCGATGAGGTGGAGGTCGTCCGTGCGGGCCACCTCCTCGTAGACGTAGGCGCCGACGGCCAGGTCCAGGACGCCGAGCCCGAACGGTGAGAAGACCACCGTCCGGTCCGCCGGCGGGGTCGCCCGCCCGGTCATGACGTCGTCGAGGGTGCCGTCGAGGAAGTCGCGGCTGCCGGTGAGCTGCTCGGTCAGGTGGGGGGAGGTGTCGGCCTTGAGGCAGTGTTCGACGTCGTCGACGTAGTTGGCCGCGGTGAGCAGGACCGCGGGGTCGAGGTCCCGCAGGGACACATGCAGGACCACGGGGTGGTGGGAGAACCAGGCCGGGTCGGTCACGTGGGGCCGGCCGGCGACGGTGGCGAAGACCACCAGGTCGCTGGAGCGGATCAGCTCCTCGGCGCTGTCGTGGACGACGACCCGCGCGGCCGTGTCCGTCTGCCGCAGGTAGCCGCTGAACCCGTCGGCGCTGTCGGCGGACACGTCGTGCACGCCGACGGTGTCGAACGACCAGCCGGTGCCGGCCAGGAAGCCGTGGACGTACCGGGCGATCAGGCCCGTGCCGAAGAATCCGACCCGGGTGGGGCGCGACCGGGTGCGCGTGAGCCGGTCCGCGGCCAGCGCGGCCGACGCGGCGGTCCTGGTGGCGCTGATGATGGAGCTCTCCAAGCAGGCGAAGGGGTAGCCGGTGCGCCGGTCGTTGAGGATGAGCACCGCCGAGGCCCGCGGCAGACCGGCCGGCACGTTGTCGGGGAAGCTGGAGATCCACTTCAGCCCGTCGACGCCGACCGACCCGCCGACGGAGGCGGGCAGCGCGATGATCCGGGCGGTGGGGCGGTCGGGGAAGCGCAGGAAGTACGACGGGGGATTGACCGAGTCGCCGGCGCCGTGCAGCCGGTAGGTCGCCTCGACCAGCTCCACGATCTCCTTCTCGCGCCCGGCGAGCGCTCGCTGCACCTGGGCGCCGGAGATCACCGCGAAGGTCGGTGCGGTGGACGGGCGGGTCGCGGTCCGCCGGCCGGCGGGGGAGGACGAGCTCATCACCGGCTCACCTCCGCCTCGGCCGGGGCACCGTCGGTCAGGCGCCGCGGCTCGGCCAGGGCCACCAGGATCTCCCGCTCGCCGGAGAAGGCCTCCCGGCTGTGCGCGGTGCGGATGTTGTCGACCAGCATCATGTCGCCGGGCTGCCACGGCTCGCGCAGGGTGTGCTCGTCGTAGGTGGAGTTGAGCAGCCGGACGACGTCCTCGTCGATCGCCGTGCCGTCCCCGAAGCGGGTGTTGAAGGGCAGGCCCTCCTCCCCGTAGACGTCGACCAGGTACTCCCGCACCTCCGGGGCCAGCGTCCACTGGTTGAGGAAGGCGATCTGGTTGAACCAGCAGCGCCGTCCGGTGAGCGGGTGGCGCACCACGGCCCTGCGGCGCTGCCGGGTCCTGAGGGACCCGTCGGGCTGCCAGTCGAAGTCGATGGCCTGGGCGCGGCAGTAGCGTTCGATCGCGGCCGGGTCGTCGGTGCCGAACGACTCCTCCAGGGAAGCCCCGATCTCGTCGTTGTAACTGCGGGTCAGCAGCCAGCCCACCCGCTCGAACCGTTCGGTCACTGCGGCGGGCAGGGCCCGCAGCACGGCCTCCGCGTCGGCCACCGCGGTGGCCCCGCCCTGTGCGGGCGCGGTCAGGCACGCGAAGAGCAGCAGGCCCGGCACGTCGAGCGCGTAGCTCAGTTCGTGGTGCATGCACATCGGCTGGTTGGCGGGCCAGGCGGCGGAGGAGTACAGGCCCCGGCCCCGGACCTGCCGGGGCGCGAAGGCCTCCCGCTCCGTCATCAGGTCACCGGTCAGTGCCGCGAAGACGGCACCGACCTGGTCGGCGCCGCGCAGCCCCAGGCCGCGGACGAGGACCACACCGTGCTCGGTGACCTGTGCCCGCAGGGCGTCGCGGTGCTCGGCCGCCCAGCTCGCCGGATCACCGGAGAAGGCATCGGCCCGCGCGATCGGTGGTCTGCCCGGCTGCGACTCGGCGGCCGGCGGTGACGCCACGGATGAGGACGACATCTCGGGTTCCTTTCGGTTGCTCGGCGGGCGGCTTCACACGGCGCGGGAGGGGGCCGGTGCGATGGCGTCCAGGACGGCGCGGGCCGCCCCGGCCGGCCGGGTCCGCAGGAAGTAGTGGCCCCCGTCGGGTAGTTCGTGGAGGTCCACGTGGTCGGCGAACCTCTCCCAGTCGCGGTAGCGTGCCCCGGCCCCGGCCGTGACCGGGTCGTCGGCGGCGACCACCACGGTGACCGGTGCGGCCAGCCGCGCCGCCGACGGGGCCTGGAGGGCGGCGGCGAAGTAGTGGTGAGCGCTGACGCAGTCGTGCCGGTAGGCGGCGGCCACCCGCTCGGCGTGCCGTGCGTTCAGCTCACCGAGTTCGGTGTGGCCGCCGTCCGCGCTCAGCCGCGCGGCGATCTCCGCGTCGCTCGCTTCGGCCAGTTGGTCCGCCGCGGCGCGCCGGGCGCCGGCCGTGCCGGGCAGCTGCGCGGCGACGAACACCCGCGTCACCCGCACCCCGCGCTCCCCCAGGAGCCGCGCCGTCTCCACGGCGAACGCGGCGCCCGAGGAGTGGCCCCACAGCATGACCCCGTTCAGGCCGCGCCGGGTGATCTCGTCGGCGACCCGCCGTGCCACCCGCGGCAGCGGCGCGAAGGGCTCCGCCCGGGCAGCCGGGTCGTGACCGGGCAGGTCGACGGCGTAGACGGCGGTGCCCCCGCCCGCCAGAGCCGCGGCCATCGGCCGGAAGTTGACCGCGTTGCCGCCCGCGTAGGGGAAGCACACCAGGGCGCACGCCGGGGCCCCGTCCCCCTCCGACAGCGGCTGGAGCAGCTCGCCGGGCCGCTCGGCCGCGCCGTCGAGGAGCGCGGCCAGGTCGGCGAGCACCGGATGGCGGGTGATGTCCTTGAGGGACACCGCGCGGTCCAGGGCGACGGTCAGCTTCACCGCCGTGAGCGAGGTGCCGCCCGATTCGAAGAAGTGGTCCCGGCGCCCCACCTGGTGGGCCGGGACGCCCAGCAGTTCGGCCCAGACGCCGGCCAGCCGCCGTTCGGCGTCGGTGCGGGGGGCCCGGTCGTCCTGCCCGGCGGTGTCCGGCCGCGTGGCCGGCGCGCCGGGCTCGGAGCGTGCGGCCCGTGCGGCGAGGGCGGTGAGAGCCTTGCGGTCGATCTTGCCGTTGGCCGTCAGCGGCAGGCCGTCCCGCCACTGGAAGGCCGTCGGCACCATGTAGGCGGGCAGCTCCGCCCCCAGCGCCTCGCGCAGGACGCCGTCCCGCAGGCGACGGCCGGTGTAGAAGGCGATCAGGTGCGTGCTGTGCCCGGCGAGCTCGGTGGTGACCACGGCCGCGTCCCGCACCCCGTCCACGCGCAGCAGGGTGTTCTCGATTTCCCCGATCTCGATGCGGAAGCCGCGGATCTTCACCTGGTTGTCGCGGCGGCCGAGGAACTCCAGCCTGCCGTCGGGGTGCCAGCGCCCCCAGTCACCGCCGAGGTACAGCCGCTCGCCCGGCCGGTACGGATCCTCCCGGTAGCACTCGCGGGTGCGTTCGGGATCGTTGACGTACCCGCGCCCCACGCACACCCCGGAGAACGCGATCAGTCCGGGCGCGCCCAGGGGGACCAGCGACAGGTGCTCGTCGACGACGAGGACGCGCACGTTGTTGACGGCGCGTCCGAGCAGGACCCGTTCGGGGACCGCGCTCAGCATCTCGTGGTTGGTGTCGTCCGACGTCTCGGTCAGGCCGTAGGCGTTGAGCAGGCGGATCCCCGGCTGGATCGCGAACCAGCGCTGGACCAGCTCCCGCTTCAGCGCCTCGCCGGTCACCGACACGCACGTCAGGTCCGGCAGGGCGCGGGGGTGGCGCTCCAGACAGGACACGACCACCTCCAGGTAGGACGGCACGACCTGGACCACGCCGACCCGCTCACGCACGAGCGTGTCGACGAACCGCTCCACGTCGACGACGGCCTCCTGCTCGACGAGCACGGTCCGCCCGCCCACCAGCAGGCCTGCCAGCAGTTGCCACAGCGAGATGTCGAAGCACTGCGGGGCCGTCTGCGCCACCACCCGGCCCTCGCCGATGCCCAGGTCGTCGATCTTGGCGAAGAGGTGGTTGAGCATGCCCGCGTGCTCGCACATGGCCCCCTTCGGCTCCCCGGTCGAGCCGGAGGTGAAGTAGATGTAGGCGAGCTGGCCGGGCGCGACCTCGACGCCGACGTCGTCGGCGGCGTGGTCCTCCGCGTACGCCGTCTCCACCAGCAGGCGCTCCACTCCAGGAACCGCGGCCAGCGCCTCGTCGAGGGTCTCCGTACTGCCGGACTCGGTCAGCGCGAGCCGGCAGCCCGAGCGCGACAGCGTCGCCCCGATACGGCCTGCCGGGAAGTGCGGCTCGATCGGCAGGTACACGCACCCCGCCTTGAACACCGCCAGCACCGCCGCGAGCCAGTCGAGGTGGCGTTCGGTGACCACCGCCACCACGTCCTCACGGCCCAGGCCCCGGCTCAGCAGGGCCCGCGCCAGCCGGTTCGCGCGCGCGTTGAGCTCGCCGTACGTCCACGAGTGCGCGCCCCGCACCGCGGCGACCGCGTCCGGGTGCGCCCGCACCCGCTGCTCGAACAACTCGTGCGCCCGCGCCTCGGGCAGGGGCCGGTGCCGACCGGCCAGGCCCTCCAGCTGGTGGCGCACCTCCCGGGACGACAGCAGGCTCTGCCGAGCGTGCCCGGCGTCCGCGTCGGCCGCCGCCAGCGCCAGCGCGGTCAGGTGGTAGCCGGCGACGCGCTCGGCGCACTCGGCGTCCAGCGCGTCCGTGCGGTACCGCAGCCGCACCGTCAGGCGACCGCCCCGGTCACGGCAGCCCACCACCAGCACCACGTCCCCGGCGGGCTCGCCCCCGTCCTCCCCGCCGCCCCCGTGGTCCTGGTCCTCGAAGGCGAACACCACCTCGTACGACGGCCCCGTCACCCCCAGCTCCCGCCGCAGCTCGTCCACCGGGAACCCCCGGTGCGCCAGCAGCTCCGTCTCGGCGCGGTGGGCCTCCGACACCAGCAGGCGCCAGGACGCGGGTGCCACGGACAGCCGGCACGGCAGCGGAGCGCGCCCCGCCCCGGCGACGTGACCCGTCACCACCTCCCGCTCACCTGACAGGACGGCCAGCACCTTGGCGTGGGCGGCCAGCAGGACCGCGCTCAGCGGCACACCCCACTCCGCCGCCCGTTTGTGCAGGGCCCGGGCCACGTCGTCCGGCACCTCCGCCTCGAACACGGCGACGCCCGCCGCCGGCTGCCGGGTCCACCGGGGAACCGCGGTGGCGCCGCCGGCGGTCAGCACACCGCTCCAGTACTCCCGGTCCGCCTGCACCTGGGCCTTCATCGCATGGCCATCCTCAACTCGACGTCGCCGCGGCGCCGTTCGCCGAGGCCGGATCAGTCGCCGTCGCCGCGCCGGCGCCGCGGGGCGCCCCGGGGCCGTCCGGCATCACCGCGGCGGGGTTGCCTCCCCACCGCGCGTGCGGGGGCACCTCCTCGCCCTTCATGAGGAAGGAGTCGGGTGCCAACACGGCCCCGTCGCCCACCGTCACGCCGTAGTGCACGTGGGCGGCGACCCCGAGGGTGCAGCCCGCGCCGATCCTGCTGTGGTCGGACTTGAAGGTGCCGTCCTCCTGCGAGTGGCACTGGATCTTGGATCCGGCGTTGAGCGTGCAGCCGTCGCCGATCGTGGTGAGTGTCCGCTCCGTCAGGTAGCAGCCGTCGTCGAAGACCCCGCGCCCGATGCGCACCCCGAGCAGCCGCCACACCAGGGCCTTGAAGGGGGTCCCGTTGAACACGTTGAGGTACTCGTCCGGCACCTTCCACAGACGCTCGTGCCACCAGAAGTAGGGATCGTAGATGGAGCACAGCCGGGGGCTCAGCGGACGGAACGACGCCATCACGCGTTCGACGAGGACGTAGTAGGCGGTGGTGAAGGCGAGACCGAGCGCGAGGTCCGCGGCGATCACCGCATGCCCGAGCGCGCCGTACATGCCGGCGGAGACCAGGGCGAGCGCCGTCAGGACGAAGGCGTGGAACCACCGCAGGAGCAGGTGACAGGCCATCGAGCGGAGGTTGTAGCGGTTCTTCGCGGCCAGGTTGCGCCGCAGCGCGTCGCCCTCGCGCAGATGGTCGAAGCGCAGGTCGCGCTCCACCGACCGGGGGATCTCGAAGCACGGCGAGCCGAGCAGCCCCACCCCCTCGCGGACCGCGCCGTCGAGGGGGACCATCACCTTGGTGGCGAGCAGGCAGTTGTCCCCCGTCCTGGCACCGGCGGGGTAGGCGATGTTGTTGCCGAGGAAGCTGTGCGCCCCGATGGACGCCCGGGACACCTTGAACGACGTGCTCGAGTAGTCCGCGTTGATGAGGGAGAGCCCGTCGGCCACCATCGTGCCGGAGCCGACGGATGCCAGGAACGGGGTGTCCTGCTGGACCTCCGACCCGAAGTTGGAGCCGGTCTGCTCGACCCTGGACAGGTCGTAGCCGAGGCCGATCAGGTAGTGGACGATGTAGGAGCTGTCGCCGAAGAGCCAGGTGAAGAACTTGAGGTTCGTCAGGCCGGCGATCGCCCGGTGCACCGCGTAGTGGAAGCCGTAGAGCGGATAGACCCGGTCCGGCTCGATGGCCAGGTTCAGCAGCCGCGGCACGGTGAGCAGGGCGGCGAGGCCCACGACGACGAAACCGAAGAACAGCACCAGGGACACCACCAGGGTGTCGACGAGGAGTTCCGGCCCCGTCGCCCCCGCCGCCGTCGGACCGAACCGCTCGCCGAGCGCCGGGATCTCGGCGAAGACCATGTACAGGCCGCCGACGGCCACGGGGATGTAGAGGAGGAACAGTTGCAGCACGGTGGTGACGCCGAACAGGGCCCGGCGGGCCGTGCCGCACCGGGCCGGTGGCACCCGAACGTAGTCCGTGCGGGTGGGCTGTGCGGGTGAACCGTGCCTGCGCTCGCCGTCCGGCACGCTCTGGCCCCGGTACAGGGCGGAGGAGTGGCCCAGTTGTGCCCCGTCGCCCATCGACGTGTCGATGTCGAGCACCGTCTTCGAGCCGACGTGCACGTCCCGGCCCAGGGTGATCCGGCCGGTCTGGATGCGCCCGTCGTGGGCCCGGTAGCCCAGGAAGAACACGTCCTTGCGGATGACCGTTCCGTCGCCGATCGTCAGCAGGTCGGTGCAGACCGGAACGGAATGGGAGAGGATCGTGACCCCCTTGCCGATCCGCGCGCCGAGAGCCCGCAGATACAGCACGTACAGCGGGTTGCCGACGAAAAGGACGACGGGATTGGCGTGCAGCAGCGCCTTCACCGTCCAAAAACGCAGGTACGTCAGACCCCACACCGGGAATTCGGCGGGTTTCCAGCGGCCGACGAGAATCCACTTGGCCGCCACGGGAAAGGCGCACACGGCGGTGAAGGCGATTCCGCCGAACAGGAAGGACCGCACGTACACATCGGCGAGCCCCGAACCGGCGGCGACCCATTCGTATCCCTGGGAGGCGGCCCACCCCGCCGCGAACGAATATCCGAGGAAAAGCAGCGCCTGGAGCGTCCCGCAGAGGACGTGACCCGGCGCCCGGGCCGGTCCGTGCACCGCCGGCGCGGGGGCGGGGGCCGGCTGGGCGGCGGACATGGAGGCGGCGCCGGCCAGGGACGCCGCCAGGCCCCGCACGGTGGGGTTCCGGTAGATGTCCCTCATGGACACGGACGGCAGGTCCGGCCGCTTGCGCACCCGCGCGCAGAACTGCGCCATGACCAGGGAGTTGGCACCCAGGTCGGTGAAGAAGTCACTGTCGGCCCCGACGTGGTCGACGCACACGACGTCCGCCAGGACCTCGGCGAGCCTCCTCTCGACGTCAGCCGTCGCCGGGCCGGTACCGCCGGGCTCGGCGGCGCGTAATCCGTCCGGCCCGGACATCAGGACGTCGGCGGGCTTCTCCACCATGCGTGCTCCTTGAGAGGAAAAGTCGTGAACCACCGGCGACCGGCCGGTGCCCTCGCGCCCGGCGCTTTCCTCACCGGGCCCTCGGGAGGCGAGCGACCATGCGCTGCCTGGTCACGACGGCATGTGCCTCAGTTTCGTGCGGAGATCGCCGGGTTGCCACTCGGGACATTGTGCCGACGCCACGACAGCAAGGCGCCCAGCGCCCGTAGTTCGCTCCTGCCGCACCACCCGATTGGGCTGAACACCACCCGTCCGGACGATTACTCCGGGGCGGTGCGGGGCTCGGGAGAAAAAGGGCAGGGAAAGGCGGGGGGGCCGGATCCGGCGCCCCTCCGGCGCGGCGGGGCGCCCGCCGGCATTTCCACAAGCGCACTGCGGGTGGCGGACCGTGACGATGAGCGAGTCGCCGGGGTACGCGTCATACTCGGTCATGTGCCTCCACCGAGGGCAGGATGGGAGCGCACGTTCGATATACGGCACGCCGCCGGCCCGGCGGGTGCCAGGTACTGCCCGGTACAGGCGGTACCAGGTGGCCGGTGTCCGTGAGCCGTCCCCGCCCGGTCGTCGCGGTGAGGCGGACGTCATCACATGCGGATACTCAGGCCCGGACGGGTGGCTTCGGCCCGCCCCGGTGCGCGGACGGACAGGTGCGCGGGGCCGTCCGGGGGACGCGCCGCCGACCGTCGCGCCGGCCATCCGCCGGACCGTTCGTTGAGGGGGCCGACATGGCCGTGGAAATCCCGCCCCTCGTCAAACCCTCCCGGCTCAAGGGCCGCGGGGGTTTGTGGGGTGAATGTCTCGCAGAGTTCCTGGGGACCTTCGTCCTCGTCTCCTTCGGCTGCGGCGTGGGCGCCACCGCGGTCGCGGCGCTGCCCGGCTCGGGCCGCACGGAGAGCCCCACGACCATCTTCCTCGGCGTCGGCGACTGGCTGCTGATCACCTGGGGCTGGGGGCTGGCCGTGGCCCTCGGCGTCTACGTGGCCGGAGGCGTCAGCGGTGCGCACATCAATCCGGCGGTGACCCTCGCCTTCGCCGTGCGGCGCAGGTTCCCCTGGGTCAAGGTGGTCCCGTACTGGATCTCCCAGCTCCTCGGCGGGTTCACCGGAGCGGCGCTCGTGTACGCCGTGTACCACGACGCCATCGGGGCCTTCGACGCCGCCATGCAGGGGCCGAAGACCAATGGGCACACCCTCGCCTCGTTCTCCATCTTCGGCACCTTCCCCGCCCCCTACTTCGGCGGGGGCAACTGGGGACCGCTCGTGGACCAGATCGTCGGCACGGCGTTCCTGGTCATGTCCATCGCGGCGCTCATCGACCTGCGCAACACGGCCCCGAGGGCCAACATGGGTCCCCTGCTCATCGGCTTCGTCGTCGCGGCCGTCGGCATGTCCTACGGGGCGAACGCCGGATTCGCCATCAACCCGGCCCGCGACTTCGGCCCGCGCCTGTTCACCTGGGCCGCCGGCTGGGGTGAGCTGGCGATGCCGGGGTCCCTGGCCGGAGCGTTCAGCGACTTCTGGTGGATTCCGATCGTCGGGCCGCTGGTCGGCGGGGTGGTCGGGGTGCTGGCGTACGACCTGTTCGTCGGGGACGTGCTGCATCTCCGGGCCCGGCAGGCCATGGGTCCGGAGACCGGACGCACGACGAGCACGGGGGACGGGGAGTAGGGGACGACCGCGGCGACCGGCGCGTGCCGTGCCCGCCGGTGCGAGGCCGCGGGCGGGGCGCCGTGCACGCCGCCTGCCGTCCGCGCCGCGAGCACTGCTCCGCCGGGGTGACCGTGCCGGAGACGCTCCGGTCCGACCGGCCGGCCCCGCCCGGTCGCCGCCTCGCCCGTACGCGTTCCCGGCGCCCGGTGGACCACCGGCCGCCCCGGCGGTGGAGGGAGGTCAGGCGGCCCGGTCCCGGACGGCCAGCAGGCCGTCGACGACACGGTGGGCGACGGCGGTCATGACCGGGTCGGTCTCCCGGTAGTACCGGAGCTCGGCGAGCGCGATCGACAGGGCCCAGCCGCGCCCACGGGCCCAAGCCGCCTCGTCGGCGTCCACCGCCGCCCGGAACACCTCCCGCGCCCCGGCCGGCAGGACGTACCACGCGGCGATGAGGTCGACGGCGGGGTCGCCCAGACCCAGGCAGCCGAAGTCGATGACGGCGCTGAGCCGCCCGCCGTGCACCAGCAGGTTCCCGGGCTGGAGATCGGCGTGGACCCACACCGGCGGACCCGCGGGGCCGGGCGCCCGCAAGGCCTCGTCCCAGGCCGCGGCGGCCGCCTCCGTGTCGACGGCGCCCTCCAGGCCCGCAAGGTCGGCGCGGGTCGCGGCGTCCCGGGAGGACAGGGGCTCCCCGCGGTAGGAGGGCGGTCCGCCCGTGGGGTCGAGCCGGTGCAGGGCGGTGACGAAGTCCGCCAGGTCACGCGCGAGCGCAGCGGGATCGGCGGGATCCGCGGCGGCCGCGCTCTCGCCGTCCAGCCAGCGGTAGACGGACCACGGCCACGGATAGCCCTCGCCCGGCGCGCCCCGGCCCAGCGGGACGGGGACGGCCAGGGGCAGTGCCGGAGCCAGCCGGGGGAGCCAGGTGTGCTCCTTGTCGACGTCACCGGCCGCGCCGGCCGTGCGCGGGAGCCGCACGACCATGTCCTCGCCCAGCCGGTACGTCACGTTGGAGGTGCCGGCGGACCGGACCGGCGTCACGCTCAGGTCCGCCCAGCGCGGGAACTGCGCGGCGACCAGCCGCCGTACGAGGGCCGCGTCGATGTCCGGTTCGCCGGCGTGCAGCCTGCCTGTGGCCATGGGGACCTCTCTCCGCAGCGGTGACCGCGGCGCCCGGTCCCGGCACGAGGCAGGACCGGGCGCCGCGGACGTCGGCCGAGGCCCATCGAACGGTCGGGGGACGCCCTGCGTCAACGCGTTTTCCGCACGGCCGCACCATGGCCGCAAGCCGGTACGGCCACCGGCGGAGACCCGCGCCGGTGGTCAGAACCGGGGCACCGGGGCCTGGCTCTCCACCAGCCGGGCGGCCTCCTCCTCGGTCGCCACGGACGGTGGGGAGCCCGCCAGCGGACGGCGCGCCGTCTCCTTCATGCACGCCACGGACACCACGCCGACGAGGGCCGCCGCCATGGCGTAGTAGGCGGGCATCAGCTCGCTGCCGGTGAGGGAGATCAGCGCGGTGATCACGAGGGGGGTCGTCCCGCCGAAGAGGGAGGCGGAGAGGTTGTAGCCGATGGAGAGGGAGCCGTACCGCACGGGGGTCGGGAAGAGGGCGGGCAGCGCCGCGGACATCGTCCCGAGCAGACAGACCAGGGACAGCCCCAGCATCAGCATGCCCGCGGACACCGCCGCCAGGCTGCCCTGCTGGACCAGCAGGAAGGACGGAACCGACAGCACGAGGAAACCGAGCATCCCGCCCATCAGGAGCGGCTTGCGGCCCAGCCTGTCCGAGAGCCTGCCCACGGTGTTGATCACCAGCATCAGCACGACCATCGTGACGATCAGGACGAGCAGGCCGTGCGTCTCGGAGTACCCCATCTCGTCGGAGAGGTACGTCGGCATGTACGACAGCAGCATGTAGTCGGTGATGTTGTAGGCGCCGACCAGGCACACGCACAGAATGAGGGTCGGCCAGTACTCGCGGAAGATCCTCGCCACGTCCCCCTTGGCGGTCGTCTCCGCGGCGGACGCCTCGGTCGCCCGGTGGCCGGACGAGTCCTCCAGCTTCCTGAACGCGGGTGTCTCGTCCAGCCGCAGCCGCAGGTACAGACCGACCAGGCCGATGGGACCGGCCACCAGGAACGGGACCCGCCACCCCCAGGACTCCATCCCGCCGTTGCCGAGCGCGGCGGTCAGCAGGGTCACCAGGCCGGCCGCGCCGACGTAGCCGGCCAGTGTGCCGAACTCCAGGAAGCTCCCGAAGAAACCGCGGCGCCGGTCGGGCGCGTACTCGGCGATGAAGGTCGACGCGCCTCCGTACTCGCCGCCCGTGGAGAAGCCCTGCACCAGCCGGAAGAGGATCAGCAGGGCCGGGGCCCAGAACCCGATGGTGGCGTACGAGGGGATCAGGCCGATGGCGAACGTGCCGACCGCCATCATGATCATGGTGAGGGCGAGGACCTTCTTGCGGCCGATCTTGTCTCCCATGGGGCCGAAGACCAGGCCGCCGAGCGGGCGCACGAGGAACGACACCGCAAAGGTGGCGAACGACGACAGCAGCTGCACGGTGTCGTTCCCGGACGGGAAGAACACCCGTCCGATGGTGACCGCCAGATAGCTGTAGATGCCGAAGTCGAACCACTCCATGGCGTTGCCGAGTGAGGCCGCCTTCACCGCCCGCTTGACGGCCCCCTCGTCGGTGACGGTGATGTCGGTCCGCCGCAGCGGCGGATTCCGGCGCCGTCTCACCGCCCGGAACAGCGCGGGGTGCCGCTTGAGCGCTCCGGGATCCGCGTCGATCACCGGAGGATCGGCCTCGCTGCCCGCCATCGAAAGCTCCTCTCTGCCGGCGCACGAACGTCCTCGGACCACCTGCTCACTCGTGGCTTCAGCAAACGGCCTGATCGCCGAGAGGGAGGTACGTCACCTTCCGTTCGCCGGCGCCCGGGGCCGCGGGAGTCGTCGCACGCGGGCGTGAGGCACCGTCCCGGTGGGCCCCGGCCGGGGCGGGGGCCGGTGCCCAGCGTCGTGGCGAGGCCCGGCGCGACGTCGGCCCGTCACGGGGTGAGGGCCGGTGCTCGCCGGGGGAGTGGCCGCGGCGCGGCGGCCCGGCCGGGTCCGCAGGGCCGGTCGCCCGGTCGCCGGGTGCCCGCGCCGGACGGCCCGGGGGAGCCCGGGCGGAGCCGGGCCGGCGCACGGCACCTCGCCCCGTGCGGGATCGTCGCGGGGGCAAAGCCGGACGGCTTCCCCGGCCGCGTCCGTGGCCCGTTCCGCCGGCCCGACGGCGGCCGGCGCGCCCGCTCCGGTCCGGGGTCGCGTCATGCCGTCCTCGCCCGTCCGCGGGAGGCGCCGTCCCTGCGTGGCGGGGGGGTGCCTCTATGTCCTTCGTCAAGCAAGCCGTGGGGTTCTGGGTTGGTAGAAGGTTCCGTCGCGGAGCATGGCGAAGAGGACGCTGATGCGGTGGCGGGCGAGGCGGAGGAGTGCCTGGGTGTGGGTTTTGCCGCGGGCTCGGCAGCGGTCGTAGTAGCCGCGGGAGGCGGGATCGTGCAGGGCGGCGAACGCGGAGAGGAACATCGCCCGTTTCAGCTGCCGGTTCCCGCCTCTGGGGGCGTGTTCGCCGTGGATCGAGGTGCCGGACTGCCGGGTGGCCGGGGCGAGACCCGCGTAGGAGGCCAGGTGGGCGGCGGTGGGGAAGCTGCTGCCGTCGCCGACGGTGGCCAGGAGGACTGCGGCGGTCCTGACTCCGATGCCGGGCATCGAGGTCAGGACCTGGGAAAGAGGGTGAGCCTCCAGCAGGGCCTCGATCCGGGCCTCCAGGGCCCGGCGTTGTTCATGGACGGCGGCCAGCGACTTCGCCAGCGACGGGACGATCACGTCGAGAGTGCCGGTGCCCGGGACGACGACGGTCTGCTCGTCGAGCGCGGCGAAGATGTCGTCGACCAGCCGCTCGGCCATGCGCGGTGCCCTCGGCCGGACGACCTCGACCAACTTGCGGCGGCCTGCCTTGCGCAGAGCGGCCGGGGATCCGTAGCGCTCGAGCAGCCAGGTCACTGCCGGGTGGTCCAGGCGGGGGCCGAGGACGCGTTCGAGGCTGGGGTGGAACTGGGTGAGCAGGCCGCGGATGCGGTTGGAGGTGCGGTTGGCCTCGCCGGCGAGGTCCTGGTCGAAGCCGACGAGCATGGTCAGCTCGGCGGTGACCTCGTCGGTCAGATCGAGGGTGCGCAGGGTGTGGGGCATGGTGCGGGCGGCGTCCGCGATGACGGCCGCGTCCTTGGCGTCGGTCTTGGCTTCGCCGGGGTAGAGGTCGGCGATCCTGCGCATCGCCAGTCCGGGCAGGTAGGCGACCTGACAGCCGGCGTCCCGGGCGACGGTCAGTGGCAGGGCGCCGATGGAGGCGGGCTGGTCCACGACCACCAGGACGGTGCCGAACTTGGCCCTCAGCTCGTCGAAGAGGGCCCGCAGCTTCGGTTCGCTGTTCGGCAGCGGCTTGTCGAAGACCGTCTTCCCGGCCGGGGTCAGCCCGTGGCCGTGATGCGTTT